>DASUNL010000082.1:0-2411 GCA_036277175.1 Pyrinomonadaceae bacterium
AAGGAACTTCTGCGCCCGCGCCAGATTCGCGGGCGTCGCGCGGACGGGCGCGGGGAAAAGAATGTGCGTGTCGCCCGAGAAGGTGATGAGGTTGAAAGTGTCCTGCGGGTTGAGTCCGTCGAGCGCGTGTCGCATCGCCTCCTTCGCCTTCGCGATTGGGAAGCCCTGCATCGAGCCCGACGTGTCGAGCACGAAGACCAACTCCTTCGGCGTCACGTCGGCGACGGGGACGCGGTCGGGCGGCTGAAGGATGAGCGTGAAGAAGCCGCCGCGCTCCGCACGGTGCGTGAGCACGGCGTCGGAAATCTTCCGCCCCGCCACGCCGTAGCGCAGGACGAAGTCCTTGTTCGGAATCACCGAGCGCGCCTTCAGGCGCACGCCGGCCACGCCCAACCCGCGCCGCTCCGACTCTATCTCGTGCGTCGGCGAGCGCAGAAGCTCAAGCGGCACTCCGGCGTCGAGCGCGACCTCGACCGAGATGTCGTGCCCGGCGCGCGTCGCCGAAGGCGCAACACGCGGCGTGACGCGCGAGGCGTCGGGGACAATGTCGGTGTCGGGCGCGAACCCGCCGCCCTGCCTCTGCCCAGTCGCCTCGCCCGGCACGTAGCGCGGGGCGACGACCATCGGGAAAGAGAACTCGTAGAGTCCGCCTTCATACTTCAAAGTTTCCACGTAGCTGATTCTCACAGTCACGCGCTCGCCGGGCATGATGTTGGCGACCGCCTGCGTGAAGATGTTCGGGCGCTCCTGATTGAGCAACGCCGCGACCTGTCCCGCCGAGCGCGCCGACTCGTAGAGGTTTTGCGCCTCCTCGCGCCTGAGAATCTTTCCGCGCACCGTCCGCTCGCCGACCGTAATCGTCATGTCGTCGACGGCCGCCTCCGACGGAAGCGGAAACGTGTAGACCGCCTCTATCTTTTCCTTGAAGGGGTTGTCGAACTCCTGCGTGACGCTAACGCGCGAGAGGAAGCCGCTGATTTCGGCGCGGACGGCCGTATGTTTGAGCGGGCACGCGGCGCGCGGCCGACCTTCGCCGTCGAGCACTTCGAGCGAGCCGGGCGCGTTTGTGTCCTTCGCGGGCGCGGGGGCGGCTTGCGGCGTCGCGTCGGCGCGCGCGCGCGAGGCGGCGAAGGCCAGAAGCGTCGCGCAGCAGATTATGAGTAGCGCCTTGGCGGCGTGGTCGAGTCTCTTTCTCATGGCTTCATCCTCGGAGCGCGCGAGGCGGCGCGGGCGTGGGCGTGGAAGGTCTCGGCCCACGCGGGTCGACGGGCCTTAGAGTCTTTGCGCGTGTCGGCTGTTTAGACGCCGGCCCGCGTGCGCGGGTTTCAAAATCTGTCGTCGGCCGGACTGACGGCCTAGTCGCCCTGCACTATCTCGTAGACGATGCGGAGGCGCAACTCCTGCCCCGCGACCTCGTGGCGCACCTCTCGCGCGCGCAGACGCAGGGCCTCGCCGCGCGTCGCGGGCACGCGCCCGCCGAGCTGTTCGGCGCGGAGGATTTCGATGGGGTTGACGCGCTCGTCGAGTCCGTCCTGCACGAGCCCCGTGATGCCGCCGCCGAGCATCGGCGGGACGTTGCGCAGTTGCACCTCGCGGACTTCGACGCGCGCCACGAGCGCCTGCCGCGTCTGGTCGAACGAGAGGTTAAAGACGCTGTCGGCCCAGCCGTCGAAGCGGACGCAGCCGACGAGCGGCGCTTCGTATGTGCCTCGGAAGGCGATGACGGCCGTGACGCGCCCGTCGCGGAATTGGACGGCCGTGCGCCGCCCGGCCGACTCGCGCGCCGGCATAATCTCACTCACGCAAGCCTTGTCCGACGGCGCTTTTTTTGACAGTGGGAAGGCGGGCGGGTTCGGCTGCGAGACGATGGCGTCGAGGAGCGCGTCGAGCATCCCCTCATTGAGTACGACCAGCACCTCGCCCGCCGGCCGCACGCTCTCGGCCACCCCCACGGCGAACGCCGACGCCGCGCCGCTCTCGGCGGCGCGCGCCGCACGCGCTCCCGAAGCGCACAGGCAGGCGGCCGCGACGAGCGACGCGAGCGACGCGAGCATGCGAGGCGCGCGGGCGGGCGCGTGAAAAACTCTCAGGGCCATGTGTCCTCCTCGAAACTTTTTAGTGGGGAGACGGCCGCCCAAGTTTAACGGCCGCGCCCTCGCGGCTCAACTGCTGTCCGTCCGGGCGGGGTTTTTCCGGCGTCGCGGCGGCGCGCGGGCGCGCGGTCAAACTTTGTTCACCCGAGGCTCAGATTCCGTATAGACAACGCGCGCCCGTTCGCATATAGTTTCGCTTCTTTTTAAGCATTTCACACCGGAGAAATTTCATGGCGCGTTTCAGCTTTCTCCCGAAAGAAGAGCAATACTTTGTCCTGCTCCGGCAGATGACTTCCTACATCCACGACGCGGCGCGCG
>DASUNL010000083.1:0-9431 GCA_036277175.1 Pyrinomonadaceae bacterium
ACGAAGAGGGCGGGCGCGTTCTCATCTCCGGCAACGACTTCTACTACGCGCCGCGCATGAGTCCCGACGGACGCCGCCTCGCGTGGCTCACGTGGAATCATCCGAACATGCCTTGGGACGGTTGCGAGCTTTGGGTGGGCGAGCTGGACGAGGCGGGCGCGGTCGTCTCGAAGCGACTCGTCGCGGGCGGCGCGGAAGAGTCAATCGTGCAGCCCGAGTGGTCGCCCGCAGGCGTGCTGCACTTCGGCTCCGACCGCACGGGCTGGTGGAATCTCTACAGGCTCGAACCGGACGGAAGCGTCCGCCAGCTTCACTCGAAGCAGGCCGAGTTCGGACTCCCGCTCTGGGTCTTCGGGATGTCGCTCTACGGCTTCGCGTCGGAGGACAGAGTAGTCTGCGCCTACATCGAGCGCGGCCAGTCGCGGCTCGCCACGCTCGACACGGCGACCGGCGCGCTCGAAGAGATAGAGACGCCATACGCCGACATCAGCTCGGTCAAAGTCTCGCCCGCGCGCGTGGTCTTTCGCGCCGGCTCGCCCGTCGAGCGCGCCGCCGTTGTCGAGCTTGACCTCGCGACGCGCGAGATAAAAGTTCTGCGTCGTTCGAGCGAGGCCGAAGTTGACGAGGGCTACATTTCGGCCGCGCGCGCCGTCGAGTACCCGACCGAAGGCGGACTCACGGCGCACGCCTTCTACTACGCGCCGCGCAACAAGGACTTCGCCGCGCCCGAAGGCGAGCGCCCGCCGCTCGTCGGCAAGTGCCACGGCGGCCCGACCGCGATGACGACGACGACGCTCCGGCTCGAAGTCCAATACTGGACGAGTCGCGGCATCGCCGTCCTCGACGTGAACTACGGCGGGAGCACGGGCTACGGGCGCGAGTACCGCCTGCGTCTGAACGACCGTTGGGGCATCGTCGACGTTGACGACTGCGCGAACGGCGCGCGCCACCTCGTCGCGCAAGGGTTGGCCGACGGCGCGCGCTGCGCGATTACGGGAGGGAGCGCGGGCGGCTTCACGGTCTTAAACACGCTCACCTTCCGCGACCTCTTCAGCGCGGGCGCGAGCCACTACGGCGTGAGCGACCTCGGCGCTTTGGTGCGCGACACGCACAAGTTCGAGTCGCGCTACCTCGAAGGGCTCGTCGGCCCGTACCCGGCGCGCGAGGACATCTACCGCGAGCGTTCGTCGATTAACTTCACCGAACGGCTGTCGTGCCCGGTCATCTTCTTTCAGGGACTCGAAGACAAGGTCGTGCCGCCGAATCAGGCAGAGACGATGGTCGAGGCTCTCCGGCGCAAAGGTCTGCCGGTCGCCTACGTCGCCTTCGAGGGCGAGCAGCACGGCTTCCGCCGCGCCGAGAACATCAAGCGCGCGCTCGACGGCGAACTCTATTTCTACTCGCGCGTCTTCGGCTTCGACTTGGCCGATGCGGTCGAGCCGGTCGAGATAGAAAACCTCTGACCGCTCGCGCGTAAGGCCAAAGTAAAAAGGTAAAAGGCAAAAGTGAGAAGGCACGTAGCCTCTTCACTTTTGCCTTTTACCTTTTTACTTTTACCTTGAGTTTAGCTGCTGCGCGGGCGCTGCGGCCGCGACTTGCGCTTGTTGCGCTTGCGCGCCATCGCCGACTTGAGCTTGGCCTTCTGGCCGCGCGACATGAAGAAGGCGTGCTTCTTCGCGTCCTTGATGATCTCCTCCGACATGACCTTGCGCTTGAAGCGCCTCAAGGCGCTCTCGATAGACTCGCCCTGATTGACAGTGACTGTTGCCATTCTCTTACTCTCCGTCGAAATTATGTGAAAGTCGATTTGTTGAACCGGCGCGACAAAAAATTGCGTTCACGCTACTTCATCTAAGAGCATCACCGCCTTTTGGGCCTGTCAGATTTTCGGCGACATCGCAAGGGCGCGAATCACGCCCGCGGGCCGAACGGTTATTTTGCCTACGCAGCGCGCCGTTGGCAAGCGGCGGCGCACCTTCGCACGGGCGAAACCCTATCGCGTGCGCGCACGCGCCGGGTTCGTGAGGATGACGAAGTCGCCGAGGCCACGCGCGCCCGAAGCCTCGAAGTCGGGGAAGGCCGTCGAAGGGAAGATGGTCACGACGAGCAAGCGCGCCTTCGGCCGGAGTCGCAACAGATGTTCGGCGACGCCGAGACGGCCCTCGCTGTGAAAGCGCCCGTTGAAGTGCAGGACGAGCGCGCCGGAGTTGCGCCGCAAATGCTCGGCCAGCGCGTCTCCCATCGAGGCGTCGCGCAGGTTCTGCGCGTCGAGCAAAAACGCCGATGCGTGCGCCGAAGACTGCTGCGCCTGCTGTTGCTGCGCCTGCGTTTGCCGCGAGGGTTGTTGTTGAGAGGATTGCTGACCGGCGGGCGCGGGACTGGCGGTGTCGCCGCCGCTCATGAACCGCGTGAACTTCGCGGCGTAGTCGCGCGAGGCCGGGGCGACGGGCAGAGGCGGAAGCCACGCCTTCGCCTCCTTCGAGAGCGCGTCGAGCGACGCCGGGCCGTTCTGCGCGACGCGCGAGACGTAGCGCGCCGGGGCGTTCGCCGCGATGACCGGGAGTTTGTGCGCGCGCGCGAACTCGACGAGCGGGCGGTAGTCCGTCTCGTAGTTGCGCCACGGGCGGCTGCTCAGAAGGAAGTGGCGCTCGCTGATGAGTCCCGCGAGGTACTCGTCGAGAACCGTCTGCGCATCGCGCTCGAACATCTCAAGCGAGAGGGCGACCGAGCGCGGCGCGTGTCTCGCCTCGACCGTGGCGACGTAGCGCGCGTAGGCGAGTCGCAGGAGTTCGGCTTCGACCCGATGGCCCACCGCGTCGTCGTGCGCCTCGCCGACGAGTACCGCGTCCGCCCCGCCCATCGCGCCGACGATTTCCTCCATGCTCGAAGGTTTTCCCTCCGAGTTGAAGACGCGAAACTCCTCGTCCGAAGTCGTCGCCGCGCCGGTCTGCGCGCGCGCAAGCGTGAAAGGCGAGAGCGCGCACAGGGCCGCGAGAAGTAGACGCAGGAGAAAACTTCGCTTCATGCTTTTCAGTCTTTCGTTCATCGTCAAGGCGTCCGTCATTTTATCATTGACTCGGGCGCGCGTTTCCCTTAGAAGCAGGTAAGCCTTAACGAATTTCAACACGCGCCCGAAATCGATGACACACAAAACACGTGGGGAGGCGGGGGCGACGCGACGGCGGGCCTTCCGCGCGTTCGCGCTGACGACCATCGTCGCCGCCGGCAATCTCGCCGAAGCGCGCGCGCAAGCCGCGCCCGCACACACGCTGACCGGCGACATACGCACGCACTCGAAGTTTCGCTCGAAGCACCTCGCGGCCGAGCGCGACATCATCGTCTACCTGCCGCCCGGCTACGAGTCGAATAAGCGACGCCGCTACGCGGTCTTCTACATGCACGACGGCCAGAACCTCTTCGACGGCGCGACCTCGTTCATCCCCGGACAGGAGTGGCGCGTTGACGAGACGGCCGAGCGACTCATCCGCGCCGGTCAGATAGAGCCGCTCATCATCGTCGGCATCTACAACGCGGGCAAAGACCGCGTCGACGAGTACACGCCCGTCCGCGACGCGAAGCACAAGGCGGGCGGGCGCGCCGACGCCTACGGGCGCATGCTCGTCGAGGAGTTGAAGCCCTTCATCGACGCGCGCTACCGCACGCGGCGCGGCGCGGCCGACACGGGCCTCGGCGGCTCTTCGCTCGGCGGACTCGTCTCGCTCCACCTCGGCCTTCGTCACCCGCACGTCTTCGGCAAGCTCGCCGTCGTCAGCCCGTCGGTCTGGTGGGCGGAGCGCGCGATACTCGCGGAGGTCGCGGCGCTCAAGCGAAAGCCGCGTCTGCGCGTCTGGGTTGACACGGGGACTGAAGAATCCGAAGAGGCCGCGCCCGACGCGCGGCGTCTGCGCGACGCGCTCCGGGCCGAGGGGTGGCGCGAAGGTTTTGATTTGAAGTACGTCGAGGCCGCCGGGGCGAAGCACAACGAAGCGGCTTGGGCCGAGCGCGTCGAGCCTATCTTACGCTTCCTCTTCCCCGCGCAGTAAAAGGCGAAAGGGAAAAGGTAAAAGGCAAACGTAAGAAGGCAGCGCGCCGCCTGACGTCACTTTTGCCTTTTACCTTTTCCCTTTCGCCTTAAAAAGAGACGCTGTAGCTCGCGCCGGGGTTGCGTCCGCGCTCCATGATGACGGAGAAGGCGTGTCGGCCGCGCGTGTAAGTGATGAGCGGGTGGACGCGCACGCCGTCGAAGAGAATCGTCGAAGACCAATGCTCTCCGGCGTAGATGTTCAGTCCGCCGATGACGCGCAGACGGTCTTCATGCGTGCCGTAGGCGACGCCCGCGTAGGGTGCGACGGGCCAGCCCGTCGAGTGTTTGAGATTCTTGCTGGCGGTCGCGTAGAAGGACTGGCCCGAGGGCGTGCCGATGCGGTCGGAGCTTGTGCCGAGGATGACGGCCGGGCGTCGGTGCGTCTCGGTAAGCGCGACGAAGTTGGCGAGCGGGCTGACCTTGCCCGCGAGCGGGTTGTACTCGAAGCCTGCGGTCAGGCGCGGGTGGAAGCGATAGGTGAGCGTGTTGCGCCAGCGCGCGCGGTCGATTTGCCGGGCGATGACGCGCACGCCGAAAGTCCAACGGTCTCCTTTTTCTGCTTCTGCCCCGCTCACGGCGCGGCCCTCGCCGGGTCAAAGCGGTCAGGAGGGCACGCTCGAAGCGTCGGCGCTCGCGTCCTTTTCCGCGTTGCCTTGCGCCGCCTCCCGCGCTTTCGCCTCTTCCGCCGCGCGCGCCTCCGCCTCGCGCTCGGCCGCTTCGATGAGCGCGTCGAGACGACTACGCAAGTCCGCCTCGCTCACCACGCCGCGCGTCGCCCACACGACGCGGCCGTCGCGACCGACGATGGCCGTGCCCGGTAGCGCCGGGCCTAACCCGAAGCGCGCCATGTCGGCCGTGGTCGCGCCGACCCAGACGGGGAAGTTGACGCCCGTCTCCCGGACGAACTGTAGAATCTTCGCGCGCTCGTCGAACGTCTCTGCGCTCGCGCCGACGACCTGCACACCGAGCGCGGCGTAAGCGTTCTGGACGGCCGCGAGGTCGGGCATCTCTTTGCGACACGGCGCGCAGTAGGTCGCCCAGAAGTTCAAGACAACGACGCGCCCGCGATACGCGCTCAGACGCTGCTCCGTGCCCGTCAGGTCTTTGAGGACAAGCTCGGCCTCGCGGCCGACGGCGTCCACGTCTTGCGCGGGCGCTTGCCCCGGCGGCGTCGGGAGAACTTTGAGCGCGTCGACTTTGACGAAGCTCTTGTCCTTCTTCGAGCCGGTCTTGCCCGTGACCGAGACGTGCTTGCCGACGAACGCGAGCCAGTTGCTCCCTTCGGGTTTGAACTTGCCGCGCACGAGCTCGTAAAACTTCGTCGCGCCCGTCGCGTCCATCACGGCGAGCAAAGTCGGGTCGCCGCCGGCGACGCACGACTTCGCCTTTTCGAGGTCGGCCGCCGTGCCGTAAGGGACGGTGCGCCGGTCGGCCTCGGCCCAGCACTCCGCGCAGCAGACGACCTGCCCCGCGATAACTTGCGCGCCCGCCGCCGTCTTCGACGCGCCGCCCGATTGACTTTGCGCCCGCGCCGCGCCGCAGACGAAGAGGAGCGCGACTGTCATCAAAAGAAGTTTTCTCATGTGTAATTGCGGCCGATGGGCCGACGCCGAGATTTAACAGGAGCGGGGAGTAAAGCGCAAACGCCTCATCACCAGCCGCGCCGAATCTCCCAACGGTCAACGACGCGACCGTCTTCGAGTACATGATAGGAGTCGTGCTGCGCGGCCGTCAGACACGAATGGTTGGCGAGGACGCGCACGCGCGAGCCGACGCGCAGACGCTCAAGAGCCTCTCCGCCTTCGTCGCCGCCGTCGGCGTCGCCCGCCACAACCTCGCCGTGCTCCTGCGAAAGCCCGCCGACGCGCAGCCCAAGCTCGCGGCCCTCCAAATCCAAAACCCTGCCGTAGCCGCACGACGCATCGAACTCGATTGGCCCACGGTCTTTCGAGAGCGCGACGGCCCCGGCGTCAATGACGACGCGCCGCCGCGCCGGGTCGCGGTGGACGACCGAAGCGAGGACGGTCAAGGCGCAATCGTCAAAGGTGCAACTGCCGAGCGTCGCCTGAAAGGCGTCGAAGAAGATGTAGTTGCCGGGCCGCATCTCGTCCGCGCCTTCGAGGTGCTCGTAGTGCGTCGCGGTCGGCGTAGAGCCGACGCTGACCGTCGGCACTTCGATTCCTTCGTCACGCAGGCGACGCGCCAACTCGACCATCACGTCGCGCTCGTGTCGCGCGAGCGCGGTAAGCTCTTCGCGCGTGCGCGCGTGATAGGAGTGTCCGGCGTGCGTGAGGATTCCGGCGAAGCGAAGGTTGCGCGCGTCCTGAATGCGGCGCGGAATCTCGACGGCGTCGGGCGCGTTAGGCTCGACACCGACGCGGTGATAGCCGCAGTCAACTTTGAGAAAAAGATTGACGGTCGCGCCCTCGCGCCGCGCCGCCTCGTCGAGCAGGGGCGGAACTTCCGCGTCGTCGGTCAGAAGGTTGAGCCGCTCGCAACGGCGCGAAAGCTCGCTGGCCTCGGCGAACTTCCCCGGCTCGACGGGCACGGCGTAGGTGATGTCGTTGAATCCTTCCGACGAGAAGGCGCGCGCCTCGGCGAGCGTCGAGACGGTGAGCGCGGGCGCGTGGCCTTCGGTCTGGATGCGCGCGACCTCGACGCACTTGTGCGTCTTCACGTGCGGGCGCAAAGAGACGCCGAACCGGAGGGCGCGCTCGCTCATCCGCGCGGCGTTGCGCCGCACGCGCTCGGCGTCTAAGACGAGCGACGGTGTCTTTAAGGTTTCCAACCGCATGTGACAAGGATAGAACAATCCTCGCCCCGGCAGAAATGCGGCGGGCAAGGCGCGACTGAAATGCGCGCGCGTGTTTACTGGACGGTGATGAGAGCGTCGCCGCGACTCGTCGCGCCCTGCGCGGTCGTGACGACGACGGCGACGTTTCCGCTCGTCCCTTCCGGCAGCGCGACGTTCAGTTGGTCGAGACCGGGAAAGAGAGACGCGCCCGCGTACTGCACCGTCGCGGCGCGTCCGCCGACCGTCACGTTGACCGGCCCAGAGTTGCGCCAGCCCGTCCCGAAGAGCGCGACGACCGAAGGCTGTCCGTTCACGCGCGCAGGGAAAGGCGCGCGCGTGTAACGCTCGCCGGAGACGAGTAGCGCAATCGCTTCGCCCGCGCCGTCCTGCGCGACGGTGAAGAGTCCGGGGTTCGAGAGGACGACGCGCGCGTCGTCGGCCGCCGTCACCGCGCCGCCGACCGTGACGACGACCGAGCCTATCCCAACACCGAGCGAGGCCGGGACGTGGACGTGTATGCGCGTGTCGTCGAACGAGAGAACCGTGGCGACGTGCCCCTCGATGGTGACGCGCAGGTTGCGCGCCGAAGCATCTTCGGCCGTCGCGCCGCTCGCGCCGCGCGTCAGGTTCGCGCCCATAATGGTCGCCAGCCCGTCGCTCGTCGCGTCGCCGCGAAGGCTTGCCGAGTTCGTCATCGTCAGACGCCCGACCGGCCCGAGCTGCGTGTCCACGCCGAAGGCGAGTCCCGTCAGAGCTTGCGTGAACTCGTCGTCGGCCTCGGCGAAAACGCTGCCGTCGCGGAGGACGGCGTTGAGCGCGGGGTCGGGGAAGGTGATGACGCGCGGCACGCCGCCGTTGCCGCCGTCGGCGGGGCGGTCGTGCTCGCCCAAAGCGTCCTCGACGACGTAGACCGTCCCGTCGCGCGCGACCGCGAGGCCGTGGAGCACGAGGTTGTTATCAATCGAGAGTCCTTCGACGACTATCTCGTCGGTGTCGGCGAAGCCGTCCGCGTCCGTGTCGAAGATGGCGAGCATGTTGGAGGACGCGCCGACGGAATGCGAGAAGACGATGCCGCGCGAGTTGGCGGCTATGTCGAGCGGCGCGTCCTCGGCGTCGGCCGAGAAGGGGAAGGTGTGGAAGGGCGTGGCCCCGAGAGTGTCGGGGACGCGGTCGCCATCGGTGTCGCGTATGACGCGAATCTCGTTCGACTGAAAGTCTGCGACGAGCAGGTCGCCGCGCGGCAGAAGCGCGAGGGCGTTGGCGTTAAAGAGACGGTCGTCGCCGACCGAAACCAGCTCGCGCGAGCGCGCGCGGTCGAAGCCGCCGGTCGAGAAGTCGCGCACGAGGAGGACGACGCCGGGCGAAGGCTCGTTGTTCGGGTCGTTCGGATTCTCAGTGTTGAAGTAGCCGCTCGAAGAGACGACGACGAACTCGCGGCCCGACGCGGAAGTGCCCGCGACGACCGAGACGGCCGAGGGCAGGCGGAAGTCGAGTTCGAGGTCGAAGGTCTGCGCGCCGCCGGGGTCGCGGACGAAATCATTGTTGCGGTCTTCGCCGACGACGAGGACGCCTGTGTCTCGGTCGTCGCCGGTCGTCGTCGTGCCGCGCGTGTCGACGGCGGAGAAGACTTCGTAGCGCGAGCCGGAGCGGCCGACGGCGATGTCGTAAGAGCCGCCCGCCGTGTCGAAGGTCGTGCGCTCGTCGGCGGCGAGGTCGCCCGTCTGGTCGGCGAACTGCTCGTTCGTCCCGCCTGAGTTGATGAGGCTCAGTTGCGAGGTGTGGAGCACGCGGCTGAGAGGCGTGCCCGCCCGCACGCGCGGCAGGGAGACGGAGGGAAGTGTCTCCGCAGACGCGCGTCGCGCGCGAGGCGGCGAGGGCGGGCGGGCCGGGGAGAGACTCTGTGCGGAGGCTTGTGCGTCGCGACGCGCGGCGGCGTGTGAACCGATGCGCGAGGCGTCGTTTGACTGCGACGTCATGCGCGACGCGGACGCGCGCGACTGAAGGGCGGACGACTTACGCGCGCGCGTGGACGTGTAAGAGCCGTCGCGGCGCGAAGGGCCGTCCGCTTGGTTGCGTCGCGCGAGCGCGCCGCGCGCGTCTGGGTGAAAGTGTTTGACGGCGTCGCCGGTCTGCGCGAGGCCGGTGCGTGTGAACGGAGAAGAGACGCCGGAGGCCAGAAGCAGAAGGAGGGAGAGCGCGACCGTTTGCGAAACCCGCTGGTTAAAAAGTCGGCTCATCGAAAGAGACCTTTGTGAGAGAGCTGTTTGCTGTTAGCTCTTAGCCGTTAGCACAAGAGAGAAGGCTGAAAGCTCATGGCTAACGGCTCACGGCTTTTCGCGCGAGGGGCGGGACGGCGCGCTTTGTGCCATTGGTCGTGACGGCGCGCAGTCCCGCTTTCCCGGCGCTTGAGAACGCAAGCCCCGTTCGCGTTCTCAGAGTTGGGTCGCCCGTGGGCGACTCGTTCGCGTTGTCAAAGAAGGCCCGCGTTTAGTGTCCGCGCGGCGGACGCGCCGGCCGCTCGCGATGCTCGTCTCGCGCGGGCGGGTCGTTGCG
>DASUNL010000084.1:0-2221 GCA_036277175.1 Pyrinomonadaceae bacterium
CTTTGCCGACGACCTGCGCGGCGGTCGCCGCGGAGCCGTGGAACATTCGCGGCGACAGATCGAGCAGGGCGGGGGCCGCGTCGTCCTCGACGATGCCGACTTCGAGACGACTGCCCGGCCCCATCGTCGGCGAGGTCAGCATGAGGCGTCGCCCGTCGTGCGCGGCTACGGCCTGACCGAGTGCGCCGTTGATGGCCTTCATAATCTGTTCGATTTCTCCGACCGAGGATTCGGGAAGCGCCGCGGCGAGGTCAATGTCCACGGGGGCCGCGGCGTCAACCTTAACGCGCAGCGTTGCGCCGCCGCTCAGGTCAACGCCGCCGCTCAAATCCGCCTTGCCCGCGAGACGTGCGGCCCGCGCCGCAGTGCCCGCGACCGTCGCCGCCTCGACGCCGAGGAGCAGGCGGGCCGCATCGCCCCCGCTCGACTCGACGGTGACGAGCGCATCGTCGTCGCGCGTCCACCATGCGTCGAGCCGGTCGTAATCGTCGGCGATGTGCAGGCCGAGCGCCTCGGCCGCGACGCGCAGGATGCCCTGCACCGTGACCGTGCCTTCGAGGAAAGTGCGGACGTAACGCTTGAGGTGCTCGCGGAACTCTTCGACGCTCTCTTCCGAGGAGAAGACGGGCCGGCAGGCGGTCTGGTGCGCCGCGGGGTCGGCGGGGGGCGGCGCGCCCTGCGGCACGAGGCCGTAGAGCGAGGCGATGCAGGCGAGGTCGGTGATGAACTCGGCGGCACGGTCGGCGTGATCCACCCAGTGGGCGCTCATCAGCGCGGCGAGGGTATTCTCGGCTTGCAGCAACTCCGTCCCGAACGCGTCGGCGACCGAGTAGGTGGCCGTCGTGCGCGGCACGGCGCGGAAGGTGCTCGGCAGGTAGCTGATGATGCGCTCGGTCTTCGTCGCCATATCAGACCTCATCAAGAAGGATGTCGGCGGGCTCCACGTCGAGCACGACCCACCACTTCTCCGCGCCCACGACGCTGACGACCTTGAACGTGCCCGCCTCGATTTCGGCGTCGGTCGCGCGCTGACCCGTAAGCCCCTGCACGAGGTCGCGGGCCGGGATGCGCCGCCCCGTCGGGACGGGCGGGGCCGACGCCGCGAAGACGTTATTGAGGGCGACCATCAACGCCTCTTTGCGCGCCTCCTCGGCCACAGCCGGGCCTTCGTAGATGGCGCTGGCCGCCTCGACCAGAGCTTTGACGAGGGCTTCGGGGCCGGGCTGCCCCACGTCGGTGCGCCACGCCATCACGTCAACAATCTTCGTCTCGCCCTTCTTCTTGCTGACCTCCTTCACGCTCGTGATGGCCTTGAGCAACTCCTCGCCCGTGGCCGGGTCGCCCACCGAGAGCGTGTCAACGTACTTCTGCATGGCCTGAATGATTTCGTTAACGAGCTTGAGCTTGCCGTCGGCCGTCAGGCCGGGGGCGATGCGCGCGCGAATGCGCGGCTTGAAAAAGATGTAGCGGGCTACGAGCGTCGCCAGAACCCCGGCGGCGCGCGTCTGCTCGACGGCCACCTGTAGGCTCGGGAAGCGCTCCGGCTCGCTCTCGACGAGGAGGGTGACGGTGCCCGGCGTCGAGCGCTTGAGCGGCGGCCCGTTCGGGTCGAAGACCTCGGCCACTCGGCCGCGCCCCTCGAAGACGGCGTTGGTCAGCGCCGCGATGGTGGCCTTGCCCAGACTCCGCAACGCGGCCTTGGCGCGCGCGCGCAACTGCTCGTCGGTCTCGTCCTCCGCGCCGAGGATGGTCGGCTCGAAGTTGGTCACGCGCGAGATGCCCGTGATGGGCTGCGCCGTCTTCGTGATCTCGCCCGCCTTGACGATGCCCGCCTCGCCCGCGGCGGCCCCCGCGGCGCGTACGGGGACGTCAATCCGCGCCTGCCCGCGCTGGATGGTGCGCAGCGCGACGGTGACGAACGTCGCCCCCTCTTTGTCCGTGCTGAGCACCGTGCCTTCGGGGATCGTGATGTTGCCGTCGCCGGAAGAAGGGTCGCGGAAGAAGGTGACTAACCCGACGGCGTACTCGCGCGTCTTACGCATGACGCCGAGGATCGAGACGACGAGGTCGAGCGAGAGCCCCTTCGCCGTGTCTACGAAGCCGGCGAGGTACGCCTCGTTAATCTGCTGGTAGACGGTCGCGACCTCGCGCCCGATGGCTTCGCCGAGCGTGCGCGTCACGCTGCCGACGTTGATGTCGCTCAGAGGCGAGCGGGTGTCGG
>DASUNL010000085.1:0-6910 GCA_036277175.1 Pyrinomonadaceae bacterium
CGAACGCTCGACCGTCCTCATCGACACCGTCGAGCGCGGCGGGATGCTCCGTCAGGTGCGCGGCACGGGCACGCTCGTCCCAGAGGACGTGCGCGTCATCGCCGCCTCGACCGAGGGGCGCGTCGAGCGCATACACGTCCAGCCCGGCACGGAGGTCGGCGCGGGCACGGTGCTCATCGAGCTCGTCAACCCCGAGTTGCAACAGTCGGTCGTCGACATCGAGTACCAGATACGCGCGGCTGAGGCTGACCTGAACAACCTGCGCGCGCAGCTAGAGAGCCAGCGCATGGGGCAGCAGGCGGCCGCCGCCACCGTCCACGCCGAATACCAGCAGGCCAAGATTCAAGCCGACACCGACGCGACGCTCGCCAGAGAGGGACTTATCCCGGAGCTTAACGTGCGCCTGTCGCGCGTGCGCGCCGAAGAACTCGCCAACCGCTACGCCATCGAGCAGAAGCGACTCGAAGGGCGCAAGCGCTCCGACGAGGCGCAGATCGGCGCGCAGCAGGCGCGCGTCAACCAGCTCAAGGCGCAGATGGAACTCCGCCGCACGCAGGTCGGCACGCTCTCGGTCGTCGCCGGAACTTCCGGCGTCTTGCAACAGATGCAGGTCGAGGTCGGGCAGCAGGTGACGCCGGGGACGGTGCTCGCCCGCGTCGTCGAGCCGCGCAACCTGAAGGCGGAGCTGAGAATCGCCGAGACGCAGGCCAAAGACATCGCGCTCGGACAGCAGGCGAGCGTCGACACGCGAAACGGTGTGATTCCGGGTCGCGTGGTGCGCATCGACCCGGCCGCCGAGCAGGGGACTGTCCGCGTCGACGTGGCGCTCGAAGGCGACCTCCCGCAGGGCGCGCGCCCCGACCTGAGCGTGGACGGGACGATTGAGCTTGAGCGTCTGGAAAATATCCTCTACGTCGGGCGGCCGACCTTCGGTCAGGCGAACGCGACCGTCGGCATGTTCCGCCTTGAGCCGGGCGGGCAGACGGCGACGCGCGCGACCGTCCGTCTGGGCCGCAGCTCCGTCAACACCATCGAGATCATCGACGGCTTGCAGGAAGGCGACCAAGTCATCCTCTCCGATACGTCGCAGTGGGATGCGTTCAATCGTATCGAACTGAAGTAGAGCATTCGGCGTTCAGCAGTCAGCGTTCGGCTTCCCCTTGCGGCAAGGCCGACCGAGACGGAACACGATTGCTCAGGTAAGAGACAACAAGCTGATAGCTGACCGCTGATTGCTGACAGCTAAGGAGAATCAATGAGCACAACCGACAAACCCCTTATCCACCTCGACGACGTGAAGAAGGTCTTCTACACCGACGAGGTGGAGACGCACGCGCTCTCCGGCACGTTCCTCGACATCAACCGGGGCGAGTACGTTTCAATCACCGGCCCGTCGGGCTGCGGCAAGTCAACGCTCCTCTCGATACTCGGCCTCCTTGACTCGCCGACCGAGGGCGGCTACTGGCTCGACGGCAAGAACGTCTCCGAGCTTTCGCTTTCGGAGCGCGCCGTCATACGCAACCGCGAGGTCGGCTTCATCTTCCAGAGCTTCAACCTCATCGGCGACCTCACCGTCTACGAGAACGTCGAGCTTCCGCTCACCTATCGCGGCATGTCGGGCGCGGAGCGCAAGAAGCGCGTCGGCGAAGCGCTTGAGAAGGTGAACATGGCGCACCGCGCCAAGCACTTGCCCTCGCAGCTCTCGGGCGGTCAGCAGCAGCGCGTGGCCGTCGCGCGCGCAATCGCGGGCGACCCGCTCATCCTCCTCGCCGACGAGCCGACGGGCAACCTCGACTCGTCGAACGGCGAGGCCGTGATGAACCTCCTGCGCGAGCTGCACCAGCAAGGCTCGACCATCTGCATGGTCACCCACGACCCGCGCTACGCGAAGTGGGCCGACCGCGCCATACACCTCTTCGACGGCCGCGTCGTCGGCGAAGAGCAACTCGAAGCCGCGTAGACATCGCGGGCAGGTGGCTCATATGAGTTCCCTCTGGCAAGACATCCGTTACGGCGCGCGGACGCTCTGGAAGAGTCCGGGCTTCACACTCGTCGCCGTTTTGGCGCTCGCACTCGGGATAGGCGCGAACTCGGCCATCTACAGCGTCGTCAACGCGGTGCTTTTGCGCGCCCTGCCTTACGCGGACGCCGACCGTCTCGTGATGCTCTGGGAGCAGCACCCGCAGTCGGGGCGGATGGGCGTGGCGGGCGCGAACTTCGTCGAGTGGCGCAGTCACGCCACCTCGTTCGAGGGCATGACGCTCTTCATCCCCTCTGCCTTCGACCTCACGGGCGAGGGCGACGCCGAGCGCATACAGGGGACGCGCGCCTCGGCCTCCTTCTTCGACGTGGCCGGCGCGCGCGCCGTCTTGGGTCGGACGTTTCGTGAGGGCGACGACGCGACCGGGGCCGAGCGCGTCGCCGTCTTAAGCCACGGCGTCTGGCAGCGTCGCTTCGGCGGCGACCCCGCAGTCCTCGGCAAATCAATTCAACTCAACGACGAGAGCCACACCGTCGTCGGCGTGATGCCCGCGCGCTTCGGCGACACCCCGGCCGACTACGTCTGGGTTCCGCTCTACCCGGCGGCCGACGGCACTATCGGCGGCGGGCGCTCGCTCAACGTTTTGGCGCGGCTCAAGTCGGGCGTCGCGCCCGAGCAGGCTCAGGCCGAACTCGACACCATCGCCGCGCGACTCGCCTCGGCGCGCCCCGACTTTAACCGCGACTGGGGCGTCCGCCTCGTCCCCCTCCACGAACAGATAACGGGCGGCGTGCGTCTGACGCTGCTCATCCTCTTCGGCGCGGTCGGCTTCGTGCTACTCATCGCGTGCGCCAACGTCGCGAACCTCTCTCTCGTGCGCGCGACGCGGCGCGAAAGGGAGCTTGCGATTCGCACCGCCTTGGGCGCGACGCGCTGGCGGCTCGTCCGTCAGATGTTGACTGAGAGCCTACTGCTTTCGCTCGCGGGCGGCGCGCTCGGCCTTCTCATCGCGCTCTGGGGCGTCGACCTTCTGCTCGCGCTCGCGCCCGACCTCATCCCGCGCGCCGACGAGATTGGCGTCGACAAGTCCGTCCTCTCGTTCACGCTCATCGTCTCGGTCGCGACGGGCATCGTGTGCGGCCTCGCGCCGGCCGTGCAGGGGACGCGCGGCGACGTGAGCGTCGCGCTCAAGGACGCGGTCAAGGGTTCGGCCGCCGGGTTCGGACGGAGCCGCCTGCGCGGCGCGCTCGTCGTCGCCGAGGTCGCGCTCGCCCTCGTGCTACTAACGGGCGCGGGCCTCCTCATTCGCAGCTTCGCGCGACTCACGCAGGTCGACCCCGGCTTCAACTCCTCGGGCGTAGTGCTGTTGGAAGTGCCGCTCAGCCCGTCGCGTTACAGGGAGGAGGCGCAGGTCGTCGGCTTCTACGACGAGATGCTCCGCCGCGTGCGCTCGCTCGCGGGCGTCGAGGCGGCGGGGACGACGCACACCGCGCCGCTCTCGGGCGGCGACTCCACGCGCCCGTTCGTTCTCGACGACGGCGCGCCGCCCGAGCCGGGCAAAGAGCCGGGCGCGAGCTACCGCGTCATCAGCCCCGGCTACTTCCGCGCGATGGGCATTCCGCTAATGCGCGGGCGCGACTTCGCCGACTCGGACGACTCGAAGGCTGCGCCCGTCGTCGTCATCAACGAGACGCTGGCGCGGCGACACTTCGCGGGGCAAGACCCGATAGGCTCGCGCATGCGTCAGGGCGCGGTCGGCGGCGAAAGCCCTTGGATGGAAATCGTCGGCGTCGTCGGCGACGTGCGCCACGCCGCGCTCGACACCGAGCCGAAGCCGGAGATGTATTTCACTTTCCGACAGGCGGGCATCCAGCGCAGCAACTCGATTCTCGGCAACAGCCGACGCATCACGCTCGCCGTGCGCGGCACGGGCGACGCTCAGGCGCTCGCGCGGGCCGCGCGCGCCGAGGTCACGAGCATCGACAAGAATCAGCCCGTGACCGGCGTCCGCACGCTGGGTGACGCGGTCGCGCACTCGATTACGCCGCAACGCTTCAACACGCTCCTGCTCGGCATCTTCGCCGCGCTCGCCGTCGCTCTGGCGATGATAGGCGTCTACGGCGTGATGAGTTTCTCGGTCGGCGGCCGGACGCGCGAGATAGGAATTCGCATGGCCTTGGGCGCGCAAGCGGCCGACGTCTTGCGGATGATTGTCCGGCAGGGCATGACGCTCGTCGCGCTCGGCGTAGGGCTGGGCCTCGTCGCTTCCGTCGCGCTGACGCGCTGGATGTCGAGCCTGCTCTACGGCGTCTCGGCGACAGACCCCTTGGTCTTCGCCGCGACCACGGCGCTCCTCATCTTGGCCGCGCTCGTCGCCTGCTACGTGCCCGCGCGACGCGCGACGAAGATTAGCCCGATGGACGCGCTGCGTTACGAGTGAAGGAAGGGAAGAGACGATGAAGGGCCTCCGTTTACTGACCGCGCTTCTGACGTTGTTGCTGGCCGCCGCGCCCGCCGCGACCGGGGCGCAGACGCTCTCCGCACTGCGGATAGCATCGCGCGCTTCGGTCGCGGCGTGCGCGAACGTCATGGCGGGCGCGCACGTCACGACGAACGCGCCTGTCGCGTCTCTTGCGTCGGACGAGGTGGCGAAGCTCGTCGCGCGTCTGTCGTCGGCGGATGCCCAAGAGCGCGCGTCGGCCGCGTGCGCGCTCGGTCGGATGGAGGCGAAGGCGTCGGCCGCCGTCCCGCGCCTCGTCGAGTTGTTGGCCGACGGCGCGGCGGTCAAGAAGACGTGCGGCAACGAGTCGCCGTTCGAGGACGAGGAGTGGGAGCCCGACTACGAGACGGTGAAGGAGACGACCGTCGGCGAGGCCGCGACGCAAGCCTTGATGACGATGGGCGACGCGGCGCACGACGCACTCACGCGCGCGTTGACCGAAAGCACGAATTGGCGCGCGCGCAAGAACGCGGCGTGGGCGCTCGCGCATCGCGGCGACGGCCAAGCGGTGCGCGCGATGCGCGCGGCGCTCAAGGACGAGTCGTGGCAGGTGCGCGCCGAGGCGGCCTACGCGCTCTTCCAGCGCGGCGGCGACAGCAGCGAAACAGTCTCGGCTCTCATCGATGCGTCGCGCGACGCGGACGCGCGCGTGCGCCGTCAAGTCGTCTTCGCGCTCGGGCACAAGAGCGGCGGGCCGCTCCCGGTCACGGAGACGCTCGTGCGCGTCATGCGCGAGGACGCCGACGCCGCAATCCGAGAAGAGGCCGCCGGCGCTCTGTGGCACTCGGCGGGCGCGCGCGAGTTCCCGGCGCTCCTCGAAGCTTTGAAGGACGACAGCTCGCGCGTGCGCGAGCGCGCGGCCGACACGCTCGGCAACCGCGTCGGCAACGACGAAGTGCCGACGCTCATCGCCGCGCTCAAGGACGAGGACGCGCGCGTGCGCGAGGGCGCGCGACGCGCATTGCTCATCGTCAAACAAAGGTCGGAGGGGCGCGTGACGAACCTTCGGCCGCTGCCGCCGAACGTCCCGTGAGTAAGAAGCTGTCAGCAGTCAGCAGTCAGCTTTGATAGAGCCGACGAAGAGTGTTGATGAAGTGTGTTGTTGACGGAGCGGCGATAGCCGTGAGCTGACTGCTGAAAGCTGATTGCTGACAGCTAATCGGAAAGGTCATAAGCAATTGAATTCGTTATGGCAAGACATCCGCTACGGCGCGCGGACGCTGTGGAAGAGTCCGGGCTTCACGCTCGTCGCCGTTTTGGCGCTCGGCCTCGGCATCGGTGCTAACACGACCATCTTCTGCGCGGTCAACGCGCTCCTCCTCCACCCCTTCTCCTTCCGCGACGCAGACCGCCTCATGATGGTCTGGGAGTCCGTCCCCCGCGTCGGCATCGAACAAGGCTCGTTCGCCCCCGCCAACTTCCTCGACGTGCGCGTCGAGGCCACTTCGTTTGAATCACTCGCCGCCTTCACGGGCGCGTCCTTCAACCTCGCGGGCGACGAACGCCCCGAGCGCGTCGAGGGCGCGTCCGTCTCGCCGCAACTCTTCACGGTGCTCGACGCGAGGGCGGCGCGCGGGCGCACCTTTACGGCCGAGGAGGAGCAGCCGGGTCGCGACCCCGTCGCCGTCATCAGCGACGGGCTGTGGCGTCGCCGCTTCGGCGCGGACGCGGAGATCGTCGGCCGCGTCGTCCAGATAAACGACCGCCCGACGACCATCGTCGGCGTGATGCCCGAAGGCTTCGACTTCCCGCGCGGCGGCGCAGAAGTCTGGACGCCCTTCGTCTTCGACGAGAAGACCGCGCAGGCGCGCGGCTCGCACTACCTGCGCGTCGTCGGCCGACTCAAGCCGAACGTCAGCGCGCAGCAGGCCGGGGGCGAGCTTGCAACCATCGCGCAGCGTCTCGCCCAAGAGTACCCGCAGACGAACGCCGAGCGCGCCTTTAACGTCCAGTCGCTCATCGAGGCCGAGACGCGCGGCCCGCGCCCCTACCTCGTGCTCTCGCTCGGCGCGGTGCTGTTCGTCCTTTTAATCGCGTGCGCCAACGTCGCGAATCTTTTGCTCCTGCGCGCCGCCTCGCGCGGGCGCGAGATTGCGATTCGCACCGCGCTCGGCGCGTCGCGCTGGCGCATCGTGCGGCAGCTTTTGACCGAAAGTCTGATGCTCGCGCTCGCGGGCGGGGCGTTGGGACTTCTCTTGAGCGTGTGGGGCGTCGACTTCATCGCGCGCGCGATGCCCGCCAACTTCGCGCGGCTCGTCAGCGGGTGGCGCAACCTCGGCATCGACTGGAACGTCTTCGCCTTCACGCTCCTGCTCTCGCTCGCCACGGGCGTCGTCTTCGGACTCGTCCCCGCTCTGAACGCCTCGAAGACGAATCTCAACGAGTCTCTCAAAGAGGGCGGGCGCTCGGCGACCGAGGGGCGCGGCCGA
>DASUNL010000086.1:0-7418 GCA_036277175.1 Pyrinomonadaceae bacterium
GTCGGGGCTGAAGGCGACGCCCAAGACTTTCCCCGCGTGGCCGGTGAAGGTTCGCACCTCGGCGCGCGCCGAAGCGTCCCAGAGCTTAATCTTGCGGTCGCCCCCGCCGCTGGCGATGAGCTTCCCGTCGGGGCTGAAGGCGACGGCGAGCACGGCGGCGGAGTGGCCGGTCTGGATGACTAGCTCTGGCCGCTGCTGCGTAGCCTGCCGCGCCGAGGCGACGACGAACCACGTCGCCGCTAGGAGCGCGGCGGCGAGCGAGCGCGCCACGCGCCCATTCCTCAACGCTCCTCGATGAATTCGACAAGACATAGGCGAGACGGCTTTACGAACTTAAGGCGTGCGCGCGACGGCGGCGAAAATCTGCGCGAGGTGATGTTTGAGGTGGCCGACGTAGTCGCGCATCAGGTATTCGAGCGTGGCCGGCTCGCGCTCGTCGACGAGTTGCCAAGCGATGCGTTGGAGGCTGTGCGGGTGGCGCGGGCGCGCGAGTTCTTCCGCACGCGCGTGCTCCATGACGTGCGCGAGGTGCAGATTGTAGAGCCGCCAAAGCGCGACGAGTTGCGGCCACGACGCGCTCTGATACTTCTGCGCCGCGACCCACTCCTCCTGCGCGTAACCCTCGAACACGAGGTCGTCCTTAAACTGCGCGCGCACGAACCGCCCGTGGTTGTTCGCCGCCGAGTCAATCAGATGCCCGAGCGTTTCCTTCGCCGACCACCCCTCCTCCCCTCCTCCCCGCCGCGCCTCGCTCTCACCCTCACCGAGCGCCAACAGACGCTCCGCCGCCTCCTCCACCGTCCGCCGCAAATCCTCGACGACCTCGCGCATCAGTCCCCCACGTCTTCGAGCAGATGCTCCGGTGCGCCTTCGCCTTCGACCCAGATTTCGCCGTCCTCGAAGTGTTCTTTTTTCCAGATGGGGACGGTGCGCTTGAGCTGGCGGATGGCCCACTCGCAGGCGGCGAAGGCGGCGCGGCGGTGCGGGGCGCTGACCGTGATGACGACCGAGGTTTCGCCGATCTCGGTGCGGCCCGTGCGGTGGACGATGCCGATGTGCGCGATGTTGAACTGGCTGTGCGCCTCCGCGCCGAGGCGTCGCATCTCGCGAAGGGCCATCGGCGCGTAGGCTTCGTAGACGAGGTAGAGCGTGCGACGGCCGCGCGTCCATTCGCGCGCGTAGCCGTCGAGCGTGACGCTCGCGCCGCAGCGGCGTGGGACGACGCGGCGCGCGACCGCGCCCACGTCTATCGGCGCGGTCGTCAACTCGAAGAAGTCTTCCGCGTCGTCGTCCGTGTTCGCTTCCGAAGTGTCGCCCGCGCCTCCGCTCACGGGCGGGAAGACGGCCAGCTCGTCGCCGTCGTTTAGCTCCACTTGAGAGCCGCGCGGAACGTACTCCTGATTGACGGCGACGAGGAGCGCGCGGCCGAAGCGCGCGAGTCCGGGGTAGGCGCGCGCGATCTCCTCGAAGGCGCTCTCGGCCGTCGCGGGGAGTCGGGCCTCGAAGTCTGTCTCGGCGCACCCGGCCGCGTCGCGCGCTGCGCCGAAGAAGAGCAGGCGCAGGCGCACGACTTCTCGGGCCGTCGCCCTCTCGGTCTGCGCTTCGTCGTCGGCCCGCGTGGTCATTCCTCGATGCTCACCTTCCGACCGCCGTGCCCGTTGCGGCGCGCGACCGTGTGCAGGCGCGCGCGCTCCTCGTAGCTACTGACGACTTGCGCCAGCAGGTCGTGCAGACGCTTGAGCCGCTCCGCGCCGGAGCGAAGTTCGAGCAGCTCCTGTTTAATCTCTGAATCGATCTCCATCGCGGCGGCGACGAGAAATGAGAGGCGTTCGGCGCTGGCCTCGGGCAGGTCTGGGAGAGCGGCGCGCTCGTCGTTGATGATGCGGACGGCGCGCGCGATGCGCATGAAGGTCTGGGTCACTTCGTCCGCGCGCGCCGCGAGCAACGTCTCGTCCTCCGCGTCGTCCTCGAAGAACTGGACGCGGCCGACGAGGTAGGGCTCGCCGCGCTCGACGTAAGCCTCGACCTCGTAGCGGACGAGGCCGACGGTCAGGATGTTGGAGCGCCCGTCAGGGAGTTGCTGCGACTCGACGACCTCGGCCGTGCAGCCGACGTGTCCGACCGTCGGGCGCTCGGCCGAGGTTTGCGCGGGGTCGAAGTAGGAGAGGCCGAAGAGATTGTTCGAGGCGCGCACGTCGGCGAGCAGGCGGCGGTAGCGCGGCTCGAAGATGTGGAGCGGCATCGGCACGCCCGGAAACAGCACGACGGGCAGAGGGAACAAAGGCAACTCCCGCACGCCGCGCACTCTCTCAAGGGCTTCACTCATGATTAGCGGTCAGCGGTCAGCGGTCAGCATTCAGCCGCGCGACGGACAGAACCCGCGCTGTATTCAACGCCGCCCGGTCAGTCGTCGCTGACGGCTGAGAGCTGATTGCTGACCGCTGCGTTTCGTTCGATGGCTTGGAGCGCGCCGGGCGAGGGCGTCGTCTCCGCGTTCCGGTCGGCGGCGGCGGGCGCGGGCTGAGCCTTCGGGTCGGCGCTCGCGTCCGTCGCGCGCGCGAGGTGCTGTTCGATGTGCCTGAGAATCTCGGCCGGCGCTTCGTCGGAGAGGGCGAGTTTTTTTGCTTGAAGGACAAGCTCGGCCATCTCGTCGGCGCGGCCGCGCCAGCGGTTGTTGCGCGCGATCAGGTCGGCGACGATGCGTCGCTCGCGCTCGGCCCGCGTCACGTCGGGGTCGAGGTCGGCGGCGACGGCGTACTCGACGGGGACGCTCTGGTTTTTGACGAGCACGTGGAGCGCGCCCGTCAGCTCGCGCGCCTCTTCGCGGATGCGGCCGAGTTCGAGCAGCGAGTTCTTAAAACCCAAGTGGCCGCGCAAGGAGATTTCGATAATCGGCGCGGGCCTCTCGTCACCGTCGCTCGCGCCTTCGCCGCCGCTCTCCGCAGCGACGCCCTCGCTTTTGGCTGCGCCGTCGACTGACGCTCCGCGCGCTTCGAGTTTTAGTTTCTCGATGACGCCCTCGCGCACGGCGTCGGCGGTCTCAAGGCCCGACACGTCGAAGCTGATGCGCTGGAAGGGGCGCTGGAAATAGTCTTTGATGTGAGTCGCGCTGACGCGCCGCTCGTCGTCAACTTCTACGAGATAGACGCCGCGCTCCTCGCGCGCCTCGTCGATTGAGCAGGCTTCGAGCGAGCCGGGGTTGAAGGCCCAGTTGTCAATCTCGAAACGCTTGTGCGTGTGGCCGAGCGCGACGTAGTCGACGGCCGCGCGCAACTCCTTCAACTTCTCGACGGGGAGCGCCGGTATCGGGCGGCTGAGTTGGCCCTCGACGTCCGTGTGGAGCATGAGGATGTGAAAGAGCGAGGGGTCGCGTCGCTGGCGTATGGCGTCGGCGAGCAGAGAGACGGCGACGCCCGTCGTCGTGCCGTACCAGTGCGTGCCGATGATGCGCGCGCCGGCGATGTCAACGTATGTGCCTTCGCGCCGCTCCTCGTCCCAAGGCGCGAGCGCGATGGGCGCGTCGCCCTCCTCGCCCTTCGCCGGTTCGAGCAGCATCAGGAGTCCCGCCTGCGAGAACGAGCGCATCCAGCTGTAGGGCGAGACCGAGTCGCGGCGGTCGTGGTTGCCCTCGATGACGACGACGGGGATTTGCGCGTCCTTCAGGATTTGAAGGCCCGCGATGGCGTGGTTCATCGTCTGCGGGTCGATGTTGCGCCGGTCGAAGAAGTCTCCGGCGATGAGCACGAAGTCGACGCGGTTGGGCACGGCGTGCCGGGTGACGACTTCGTACCACGCGCGGAAAAAGTCTTTGGTTCGCTCTTCGAGGTTGTAACGGCGGCAGCCCAGATGGACATCCGAGATGTGAAGAAATTTAATCATCCGTCCTTAAATTCTTAACGCCGGCTCTTAAGGAAATTTAAATACGCCGCCGACGGCGACGCGCCCGGCGGCCGAACCCTTTTGTGATGCAGCTACATTATACGCCAACGCGAAATGAAGTGACGAGTGACAAGTGACGAGCAAGCAGTCAGCTATCAGCGTTCAGCCGTCAGCTTACGGCCGCCGCCGTTCTCTCGACACTTCGTCTCGACGAAGCGCCGCGTCGGCTCTCTTCCGGCTGTAAGCTGACGGCTGAATGCTGACCGCTTAAAAAAAAATAAAGCCCCCGCGACTCTGGGCAGGAGTCTAATTTGGAGACGGGGGCTTTCGCGCCCGCGCGGCGGTAGAAGGGTTACCGTATGCCGCGCGTGCGACCAATCGGCCCATCGAATAGGGGTGCGAGGGCCGAAGTGGTGAAGTTGTCAAAAGAGCTAAAGAGCGTGGGCTGGGGTGAAACTTTGCGCGGCGCGCGGCCTGCGCCTCAGGCGGCCGACAGGCGGCTCGCCATCGCGCTCGTGCGCAGGGTCGAGATTAACTTTTCCACGTCGAGCGGCTTGCTCAGGAAGGCTTCCGCGCCTTGGCTCAGGCAGGCCAACTGCGTCTCCTCGCTCGCGCCCGAGCTGACGACGAAGACCTTCGACGACGGCAGGTGATGCCTGACGTATTCAAGGACGCGCAGGCCCGCGTCAGGGCTGTCGAGCGTCGGCGGCAGGTGCAGGTCGAGAATCGCCACGTCCGGCTCGTAGATGGTCGCGCGGCGGATGGCCGAGGCCAAGTCGCCGGCCGTCATCACCTCGAACTCGTCGCACAGAGTCCAGAAGAGCTGCTTGGCCGTCGCCACATCGTCGTCAACAATTAGGAGTTTCGGCTTCATCGACATAAGCCCCCTTAGGGCCTTCGCGCCTTGCACGCATCCAGATAAGTGGCAACGCGCGTGCCAGCGCGTGCGGGCGAGCGACGCGAGGGTTTTTGCCGCGAAGGAGCGACGCGCGACGTCGCGACTGTGAACAACTGTGGACGGGCGGGCGGGACGGCGCGTCCACAACAGTTGACACGCGGGCGACGACCGAGAAGGGCCGAGCGAGTCTTAAGCTTGCTCGTCGATGTCGAGTTCGGTGATGAGGCGGTGGAGGTATGAGCGGCTGATGCGGAGGCGTTTGGCGGCCGCCGCCTTGTTGCCGCCCGCGCTGCGGACGGCGTTGGCGACGAGCCTTCGCTTGAGCGCGTGGACGGCCCCCTCGAAGGTCGTCTCGTCGTCGGCCGAGAGCGCGTCGGCGAACGCGCGCGGGCCGAAATCGGGGAGCATCTTCGAGGGCATGTGCTCGACGCCGAGGCGGCCCGACTGGCTTAGGACGACGAGTCGCTCGACCAAGTTCTCAAGCTCGCGGATGTTGCCCGGCCAGTCGTAAGCCTGTAAGGCGGAGAGCGCAATCGGGTCGAGCTCGACGTACGCGCGCCCGTGTTTCTCGGCGGCCTTCGCGGCGAAGTGTGCGGCGAGCAAGGGCACGTCTTCGCGACGCTCGCGTAGCGGCGGCAGGTGGAGCGGGACGACGTTCAAGCGGAAGAAGAGGTCGGAACGGAAGCGGCCCGTCTTGACCTCCTCTTCGAGGTCGCGGTTCGAGGCGGCGACGAGGCGGATGTCGACTTCGATGGTGCGCGTCCCGCCGACGCGCTCGAAGGCGCGCTCTTGAAGGACGCGCAGAAGCTTGACCTGCACGGGCGGCGGCATCTCGCCCACTTCGTCTAAAAAGAGCGTCCCGCCCGACGCCAGCTCGAAGCGGCCCTGCCGCGCCTGCGTCGCGCCAGTGAACGCGCCCTTCTCGTGGCCGAACAACTCCGACTCGATGAGCGTCTCGGGGAGCGCCGCGCAACTGACGCCGACGAACGGCCCCGCAGCGCGCCCGCTCTCCTCGTGGATGGCGCGCGCCAAGACCTCTTTGCCCGTGCCGTTCTCGCCCGTGATGAGGACGGTCGCGCAGGTCGGGGCGACGGCGCGGGCCTGCTTGAGCATCTGTTCGAGGGCGGGCGAAGTGCCGACGAAGCGGCCGAAGCCTCGGTGCAGTTCCAGCTCGCCGCTCAGGCGCATCACTTCGAGTTCGAGGCGGCGGACGCGCGCCGCCTGCGCGACGATGTGCGCGACCTCTTCCTCGTCAAACGGCTTCTCGAAAAAACCGTATGCGCCACGGCGGACGGCCTCGTGTGCCGCCTCCTTGCGGTCGCTCCCCGTGATGACGACGACGGGGACTGTGGGTCGCTGCGCGCGCGCCGCCTCGACGACGGCCAAGCCCTCGCTGATGCCCGAGAGGTCGGGCGGCAGGTGCAGGTCGCAGAGCACGACCTCGACGGGCTCGCGCTCCAAAAGCTCGGCCGCCTCGGCGCGCGTCTCGGCTTCGAGCACGCGGCAACGCTCCTTGAGCGCCCAGCGCAACTGCGTGCGCAGCAGCCGGTCGTCGTCCACGACGAGCACCACTGGTTTATCGTCGGCGAATGCTTGCATGGGTCACGCGCCCGTGACGGGCCGAACGCCCGCGCGCGGGCGTCGACGCCTCTGGCGGCCGCGACCTTGTGAGTGGCGGGCGCGGGCGCGAGGCTTGGATTTTTTATTCTTGGATGTCGGGTGCGGTGTTGAATCGCGTCAGGACTCGCGGGGCCGTCCACTTGCGCCGGTCTCGTCGGTGCCGTCGGCAGTCGTCCGCTTCTCCGCCTGCCTTCGACGCTCGCGCGAGCTGAACAGGTCGAATGGTAGCACGGCGCGGAAGCGCGTTCCAGCACCGGGTTTGGACTCGACTTCGAGACGACCGCCGTGCGACTCGACGACCTCGCGGCAGGTGAAGAGTCCGAGGCCGATGCCCTTCGTCTTCGTCGTCGCGAAGGGGCGGAACAGGCGCAAGCGCAGGAAGTCTTCGTCCATCCCCACGCCTGTGTCCGAGACGCTAAAGAAGACGCGCTCCTCGTCGGGCAGCTCGCCCGCCTCAATCGTCAGACGCCCGCCGCGCGCGCCCATCGCTTCGAGCGCGTTGATGACGAGGTTCTCGACGACCGCTTCGATGCGCTCAGGCTCGACGACGGCGACGAGGCGTTCGGGCAAGCGTAACTCGACGTCGTAGAGCGGGCGCGCGGGCTCGGCCGTCGAGGCGACGACGCGGCGGATGATGGCGACGAGGTCGGTCGGCCGCGCGTCGCGCCGGTACTCGCCGCTCAGAGACTTGACCGGCTCGTTCAGACGCGCGACCAGTCGCTTGAGTTTGTCGGTCGCGCCGCGCAGGGAGTTGACGGCGTCGGTGCGAAACTCCGCGTCGTCGCCGTGCCGCTCCATGTTCGCGACGAGCATCGAGAGTCCCGTGATGGCGTTCTTCAGGTCGTGCGTGAGCATCGCCGACAGGCGCATGAACGACTCGAACTGCTTCGACTCGGCCTCGCGCGTGACCAGCTCGCGCAGGCGCTCGCTCATCAGGTTGAAGCTCTCGGCGAGCGCGCGCGTCTCGCCGCTCGCTTCGAGGTCTATCTGCTCGTCGAGGCGGCCCGAGGCGACGGCCCGC
>DASUNL010000087.1:0-3761 GCA_036277175.1 Pyrinomonadaceae bacterium
ACGCCGAACATGCTCCACCTGATGTTCTTCGCCGTCCTCCTTGGCGTCGCCGCCACGCTCGTCCCGGTCGATGTCGTCGCGCCGCTCCTGCGCGGACTTCAGGCGCTCTTTGAAATCTCGGCCAAGGTCATCGACCTCATCATGAAGCTCGCGCCGTTCGCCGTCGCGTGCCTGCTCTTCAACAACACGGCACGCTTCGGCCTCGACCTCTTGCAGGCGCTCGCGTGGTTCGTGGCGACGGTGCTGCTAGGGTTGGCGCTCCACATGTTCGGCGTCTACTCGCTGTCGGTCTATTTCCTCTCGCGCATCTCGCCGCTCGAATTCTTCCGCCGTGTCAAGACCGTCATGCTGACGGCGTTTTCGACCTCCTCGTCGAACGCGACGCTCCCGACGGCGTTGCGCGTCTCGGAGGAGAATTTGGGCGTGCCGCGCGAAATCAACAGCTTCGTTCTGACGGTCGGCGCGACGGCCAACCAGAACGGGACTGCCTTGTACGAGGGCGTGACCGTCCTGTTCCTCGCGCAGTTGGCGGGCGTCGACTTAACGCTCGGCCAGCAACTCGGCGTCGCCTACTTCGCCATCCTCGGCGGCATCGGTACGGCCGGCGTCCCCTCCGGCTCGATACCCTTCATCATCGTCATGCTCGCCTACTACCAAATCCCGCCCGCGCTCATCGCCATCATCCTCGGCGTCGACCGCATCCTCGACATGTGCCGCACGACCTTAAACGTCACCGGCGACATCACGGCCGCGACTTACGTCGCGCGCTCGGAGGGCTTCGAGCTTCTGCGGCCGCACCAGCCGGCGCTCGTCGCCGCCGGCATCGTCGCCTCTGGGCCGACGAGTGAGGAGGCCGCCGAGTGAAGGTCGCCGTGGCCCGGCCGTGGTTGAAGTTCACGAGAACCCTCGTGATGGGCATCATCAAATACACGTTCGTCCTCCGATAGGGAATCGGGAAATGAGACACCTCGCCGCACGCCTTTTCACGCACGCCCTCGTCGTCATCGTCATCGCCTCGGCCGTCGCTCGCGCGCAGGAGATACAGGTCGAGACTCGAAACCCGCCAGCCCCTTCGAGAGCGGCGGGCGCGGAGGTCTTCACCTCCATCGAGGGCGGGTTCTCCATCGCCCTGCCGCCAAGGATTCACGGCTACAGCACCGTCACCAACGACACGCCGAAAGGCAAAGAGACGGTCGGCGATACGCTCACGTGGGTTCTGGACGGCACGCAGTACGACGTCATGAGCATCGAGATGCCGGGCGCGCCGACGACGGCCGCCGACATCAAGGCGGTCATCGCGCGCGGGGCCGATTCGACGATTGCGAACTTGACGGGGAAGGGTGGGAAGCTCCTCGGCAACACGGAAATCTCTCTGGCGGGGCACGCGGGGCGCGAGCTGAAGTTCGAGGTTGGGCCTCGCGAAGTCGTCTACCGTATCTACCTCGTCGGCCGGAAAGCCTACCAACTGACGGCGGTCTACGAGCCGACGGGCGGCAAGCGCGAGAACGTCGTCCGCGTGCTCGATTCGTTCAGGCTGTTGAGCGCGTCGGAGGTCGAGGAGGCGCGGCGGAAGAGGATTGCGGCGGCGACGCCGAGTCCTCTGCCGCAGGAGCCGGTCGCCAAGAAGTTGAAGTCCGACGCTCAGGACGACGGGCTGGCGGGCCGAGTCAAGTCCGTCCTCATCGAGCGCGAAAACTTGTCGGGGACGTCGGTCGTCGGCCGACGCAAGCCCTCGCAGATGGAGCACTACGACGAGCGCGGGAACATGACGAGGAGGGAGCTCTACGACTACAAGGGCAACCTCTTCGAGATTACCGTCTACGGCTACCTCGACGGCGAGCGGGCGTCGGCCTACAAGATAGTCGAGCATGAGTACAGCCCGCCCGTGGGAGTCATTGCCGGGCCGCCCGCGCCCGCGAAGAAGCGCGACATGCGTTATCACTACAAGTACAAGTATGCGTACGACGACGCGGGGCGGCTCGCCGAGGAGGTCTACGTCAACAACGCCGGGGAGACGTGGATGAGGTACGTCTACAAGTTCAGCGGCAACCAGAAAGAGAATCTGGTCTATTCGGCCAACGGCTCGCTCAACCAGAAGTATGTGGAAACTCTCGACGCGAAGGGCAACAAGGTGGAGGAGTCCTTCTACGACGTAAAGACCGACAAGGTGCGGACGAAATACTCCTACACCTACGATGCGTTCGACGCGCAGGGGAACTGGACGAAGAGGACGGCCTCGAAGTGGGTCGAGCAGGACGGGAAGCCTTCGCTCGTCCCCGACCACGTCACCTACCGCACCATCACCTACTACTGATTGACGGGCGCGGGCGAGCCGCGCGCGCCGCCGCCGCGAAAGGGCTGCAAGGCGGGCGCGGTTAACTTATAATGCGCGTACCGACGAAGAGTTGTGTGTGCGGAGAAGAGTGCGCGCGAGCGGCGCGCCCTTTTGACGAGGCGGCTTTCAACGGGCAAGGAGTCTGCAAATGATTTTCCCAATCGGCGACGACAACACCGGCCGGGGCACGACGCCCGTCGTCACCTACGTGCTCATCGCCATCAACATCCTCGTCTTCGTCTTCGCGCAGGGGCTCGGCTCTAACGACGGGTTCACCTACGCCTTCTCGACCGTGCCGCAGGAGATAGTCACGGGCCAAGACGCCGTGACGCCCGACCGCGTCCTGCAAGACCCCGTGAGCGGCGACCGCTTCAACGTGCCCGGTCTTCAGCCGACGCCGTTCTCGGTCTACCTCACGCTCCTTACCTCGATGTTCATGCACGGCGGCTTCGCGCACCTGCTCGGCAACATGCTCTTCCTTTGGATTTTCGGCGACAACGTGGAGGACGATTTGGGGAAGGGTCGCTACCTCGCGTTCTACCTCGTGACGGGCATCATCGCGTCTCTGGCGCACGTCTTCTCGACCTACATGTTCGGCGGCAACCCGCTCATCCCGAGCCTCGGCGCGTCGGGCGCGATTTCGGGCGTGCTCGGCGGCTACCTCGTCCTGCACCCGCACCGTCGCGTGCGCGTCATCTTGGTGCGCGTCATAACGGAAGTCCCGGCCTTCGTCGCCGTCGGGCTGTGGTTCGTCTTTCAACTCGTTAGCGGCCTCGGCGTCTTCGGCGGCGGCTCGCAGGAGGGCGGCGTCGCCTACGCCGCGCACATCGGCGGCTTCATCGCCGGACTCGTCCTCATCAAGCTCTTCGCCATCGGACGCGGCGCGCGGGGCGCTGCACCGGCCGCGCCCGGCGGCTTCTGAGGCGACGCGCGCGGCCTCTTCTCCGGCGCACTAAAAGGACGTGGCTACCTCCGACGCCTGCGCGCGGCCGCGCGGCCGCGCACCGCCCAGACGACCTCTCTGACGGCCTCGACGACCAGCTCCGGCTGGTCGTTCTGTATGTAGTGGCCGCTACGCTCGGCGACGACCAACCGACCCCGCGTCGAGCGCCGCGCCCAGTCTTCCTGAAGCTCGCGCCAGACGCGCTCGCGCGCCGCCAACTGCTCCTCAGACCATCCGGGCGGAGTCATCTCTTTGCCGAGTCGGCCGTGTACGAGCACGACGAGGGGGATACGTGCGCGCCAGCGCGACGCGGCGACTCGGGCGCGCACCTCGGCCGCGTCGAAGCCCTCGGCGTGCGAGACGCGGCGCGCGCGGCTCTCGGCGAGTTGCTCGGGCGTCATCAGCGCCTCGAAGCGCCGCGTCTGCTCCTCGTGCGAGGCGTCGACGAGCACCATCCCGGCGACCTCGCGGGGGAACGTCGCG
>DASUNL010000088.1:0-18305 GCA_036277175.1 Pyrinomonadaceae bacterium
CGCTCGTACTTGATTCGACGCGCGCGCCGCGCCTCTCTCCGTGTCCGTTCCTCTTAAGAATCGCGTCTCTTAAGAACTTAAGAAGCGTCTCCCTTGATAATTTAAGAAGCGCGTCTCTTAAGAACTTCGGACGCCGCTCTCTCGAAGGGCCGACGGGCCGCTACTCTTTTTCGTAGAGCGCGAGGTGACGCGCGAACTCGCGCGCGGCGTCGCCTTCGCGCGCGGCGGCGAGTCCTTCGACCTCGGCCGCGCGCCCGCGCCGCTCGCGCAAGACGCCCTCGGCCACCCCGGCCAGCCACCACAGAGTGCCCCGCGCGCCCAAGTGCTCGCGCACGCGCGCGAAGATGCGCGGGTAAAGCTTCGCCGTGTTCGACAGCAGACTCCGCAGCGCGCCGAGCGAGAGCCGGTCTTGAAACAACTCGCGCCGCACGCGGTCGTCCAGTGTGTGCAGCGCCGCCATCACGGCGTTCAGAGTCTCGTTGACGGCCGAGGGCGCGCCCCGCTCGGTCGGGCGCAGGAAGTCCGCGAAGCTCGCCGCGCGGGCCACTCCGCCCGGCCCGCCCGAGGCGACCTGCGCGAGCGAGTCCGCGTCGAGCGCGTCGGCTTCGAGCGCGAGATGCACGAGGTGCGTGAGCCGACGCAGGTCGCGCAGACGCGCGCCCGCGCCGCCGAGTCCCAAGGGACTTGCGCCCGACCCCGCGTCGAGAACCATCACGCGGTCGTCCGTTGCGCGCGCGCGGCCCTTCCACCCGCGCGGCCGCGCGACCGTCCGGTGGCCGAAGAGCGGGCGCGCGACGCGCCAGTGCGCGCCGCGACGTTTGTAGAGCGCGAGGCGCTCGAAGTAACGCTCGAAGAGCGGGAGCAGAGACTTGTCGGCCGGCGCGTCAATCGCGTCGTAGAAGAAGAGACTGGTCGCGTACTCGTCGCGCCGCGCGTCGCGCCCGAAGCCCTCCCACATCAACTGCCGGTGGTCGCTCGCGTCCTCGGTGCTGACTAAAATCTCGCCCGCCGCGAAGTCCACCGCGCTCGCGCCCTCGCCGCGCGCGAAGCCGGTGGCGAGCGTGCCGACGGTCGGACGCACGTGCGTCGCGTCGCGTCCGTCGCTCAACTGCCGCGCGACTTCCGACATCGGCCCCGAAGCGTCAACGAGCAGACGCGCCGCGAAGCCGTGGCGCGCGCCGCGCGCGTCCTCGACCTCGACCGAGACGCGCCCGCGCTCGACGTAGGCGCGCACGAGTCGCGCGTCCGCGAGGAGCGCGCACCCCGCCGCCTCGCGCGCGCGCACACGCGCGACCGCCGCGTCGAGCAGACGTCGCGCGTCGAGTCCCACGTCCATCACGCCCTCGACCCAGAGCGGCTCGGCCTTGACGCGCGACGCGGCGTCGTGGAACTTGACGAAGCCCGCGCGACGGCGCGTCGTCACGCACGCTTCAATCTCCTCGCGCGTGAACAAGCCGGCGCGCTCGAACTCGCCCAACACGTCCTCCGAAACGGTCCACACGCCCGCGCCCGATTCCACCCCCTCTTCGCCCTCTCGGCTGACGACGACGAGCACGCGGCGGCCGTAGCGCGCGGCGAGGACGGCCGCGTGCAGGATGGCCGTCGCGCCGCCCGTGTAGACGACGTCGAACTCCGCCTCGACCGCGAGCGACGCGGGGGGCGCGCCGCGCACGAACGCCTCATTGAGCTGGGCGGGCGCTCCGCCGCGCGTCTCCGTCAGGGCGCGCCAACGCTCGTCGGCCTCCCAGACACGTCGCAGCCAAGCCTCGCGCTCGTGGAGCGCGCCGAAGTTTGTGACGGTGAGCGGGTAGTTTTGGCGGAAGTGGCTGAGGTCTGGTGGGCGCGTGCCTCGTCCGTTCTGGCTCGCGTATTTCGCGGGGCGCGTGGCACTCATAAATCTTCACCCGGTTCGCTCGAACAACAGGGCCGAAGCCGGCGGCGCGCGCCGCGAGTCAGAGAGTCTGACCCGGCCGCGCGCGCGACGTACACCGAAGAAATCAACTGACGAGGGAGATGTTCGCTCTTGGGCGCGAGTGTAACCGAAAGGGAAGCGTTCAGCAATCAGCTTTCAGCCGTCAGCCGAACGGAGGCGAACACCGTGTGTTGACGAAGCGTCATGCCAACTCCGCGGCGCGCGGCCGTGAGTTGTTTGCTGTCTGCTGACGGCTGACGGCTTCCCTCACCTTCGGCGCGAGAGGAGGCTGATGACGGCGACGAAAAGCGCCGCGCCGATAATCGACCAGACGACGGGGAAGCTCATCCCGCCGACGCGCACCGGCAGCACTTCCGGCAGCGCGAACTGCCGCGCGAGCCAGCCGCCGAAGAGCGCGCCGATGAAGCCGAGCGCGATGGAGACGAGACAGCCGCCGTGCGAGTAGCCGACGATGGCCCGCCCGAGCGCGCCGCAGACGCCCGCGATTAAAAGCAGTATCAGAAGGTCTATCAGAGTCATTCGCGTCCTCTCCTTCTCAGGCCCGCGCGGGGTGCGCAAAAATTACACTTTCCAACAGGGGATGCACGACAATATAATCTAATTCGTCGCGGCCGCGCCCCTCGTGTACGGCCCGACCCCCTTAAAAGCTCGGTTTCACACGGAAGCCGCAGCACCGACAAAGGCAACCCGGCGGCGAAAGCTCCGGGGCGCAAAGCCGCCGGCCTAAACGTCGCTCGCGCCAGACGCGCGGCGCAGGGCCGAGGCGGTCGCCGAAGTGATGCGAGAGAAGGCCACACGAGAGGCACAGCGCGCCGCGCCGCGTCGAGCGCGCGAGCGTCGGCGGGCGGACTTAGTCTTCGTCCTCAGGGCGTCGCCTAACCCCTTTACCGTTAGCGGTTTACGGGCACGCGCCGGGCGTTTCGCGACTCTGCTCTCCGTGCAACTTCCCCCCGCGTTCGCTCATCTTATTCCGGCACGACGCGACGGCCACCACGCACGCAGGGCCGCGCATTCGTCACCGGCGCAAATCCACTGAAACATTTCAGACCCGAGCAAGAGGAGATTTTAGTATGCGTAGATTTCTATCCATCGCCCTCGTCGCCCTCCTGACCTCCGGCGCGGCACTCGCGCAGGGCGGTCAGCCTGCGGTGCAGAACGCCGGTGAGATTCCGAACATGGGCCGCGCCCCGAAAGAGCCGAACGGCATCGGCCGCCTCGACCTCCGCGTCGTCGACGAGGACGGCAACCCCGTCGAGGGCGTCCGCGCCGACCTCAAGAGCAACCGCACCGACGGCTTCGTCTGCGAGTCCTGGAACTGGACGGACGCGCGCGGCGTGGCGGTTTTGCCGCCGCTCCACATGGGCCGCCTGACTTTGAAGCTCAAGGCCAAAGGCTTCGCCACGCAGACCGTCCAAATCGACGCCAACAACCTGAACGAGCCCGTGCGCGTCACACTCGCGCGCAAGAAGTAAGCCGAAGAAGGCAACAAGGCCGTAAACGGTAAATCGTCAATCGTGAATAGAGACGCTTCTATTCACGATTGACGATTTACCGTTTACGGCCTTCGTTCTTTCAACTTCTCTTCCCTCCACTCGCGCACCACCTCCGCGAACGGGCGCTTGCGCCCGTCCACCTCGTAGTTGAGACGCCGCATCTCTTCGGTCGAGAGAGCGCCGCCGAGTTGTTCGAGCGCCGCGCGCGCGCGCGGGGAAGCGTCGAGCGCGTCGCGGCGGAAGATTAGGACGGCCTCGTAGGGCGGGAAGTAGCGCCGGTCGTCTTCGAGTTGGAAGAGGTCGAGCGCGCCGATGAGTCCGTCGGTCGAGTTGCCGGCGATGATGTCCACCCGCCCGGCGGCGAGCGCGCGGTAAGTCAGAGACAAGTCCATCTCGCGCGGCTGCGCGTCGAACCTCAAACCGTAAGCGCGCCTGAAGCCCTCGTAACCGTCCTTGCGCGACATGAAGTCTTGGCCGAAGCCTGCGCGCCACGCGCGCGCGTGCGGGACGGCGTCGGAGATGGTGCGCAAGGAGAGGCGGCGCGCGTCGTCGCCCCGGACGAGGATGGCGAAGTCGTTGCTGAAGCCGAGCGGCGGGCCGACTTCGAGCGCGAACCGCTCGGCGTACTCGCGCTTGACTTGTTCGTAGACGGCGCGCGGGTCTGTCACGGGGTCGTGTTTGAGAATAGCTGTGAACGACGTCCCCGTGTATTCGGGGTAGGCGTCGAGTTGACCGGCGACGAGCGCGTCGTGGCAGAGGTTTCCGCCCAGCTCGTAGCGTCGCTCGACGCGGACGCCGCGCGTTTCGAGCGTCTGCGCGAGAGCCTCGGCGAGGATGAGCGACTCCGTAAAATCTTTCGAGCAGACGCGGACGGGCCGCGCGTCGTCGGCTTCGTATGTGAAGACGCCCGTGCGCTCGTCTGCGCCGCGACCCGAAGTCCAGAAGAGAAGTCCGCCGACGACGAAGAGTAAAGCGACCGCCGCGTAAGCGACTCTTTTGACGAGCGCGCGGCGGCGCGAAGCGGTCGTCTCTTCTTGAGAGACGCGCGCGCGCGCGTCGAAGCGAGCTTCGAGGAGTCCGAGCGCCCAGTCGGCGGCGAGCGCGAGGAGCGCGGCGGGAATCGCTCCGGCGAGGATGAGCGCGTTGTCGTTCTGTCGCAGCCCGCGCTGGATGTACATGCCGAGTCCGCCCGCGCCGATGAAGGCGGCAATCGTCGCCACGCCGACCGAGATGACGGTCGCCACGCGCACGCCCGCGAGGATGACGGGCGCGGCGAGCGGCAACTCCACCTGCCGGAGAATCTGCCGCCCCGTCATCCCCAGAGCCTCGGCCGCCTCGCGCACGTTGCGGTCGACGCCCTCGATGCCGGTGACGGTGTTGCGTATGACGGGCAGGAGCGCGTAGAGCGTGAGCGCGACGACGGCCGTGCGCGCGCCGATGCCGCCGATGAACGGGAGCGGAATGAGGAAGCCGAAGAGCGCGAGGCTCGGGACGGTTTGCAGGACGCCCGCGACCGCGAGCACGGGACGTTTTAACGCCGCGCGCCGCGTCAGCAAAACGCCGAGCGGAAGGCCAATCGCGACGGCCGCGAAGGTCGCCGCCAAGACGAGCGCGAGGTGCTGCCCCGTGAGCGCGACTAGCTCGCGCCAGTGAGTCTCTAAAAACCGCGCGGCGCTCATCCGTTAACGCCTCCAAGGTCGCGCGTCGCGGAGTCACCTCGAACGTCATGCGTCGCGGCGTCACGTCCCTCGTCGCGCGGCGCGGCGTCTTTGGTCGTCGTCTCGTCGGCGAGGGCGGCGAGTGCGGGCGCGGGCAGGCGTAGCGTCTCGCGGTAGGCGCGCGCGCGCGCGTCCGTCGAGCGCAGAAAGTTTTCGGGCGTCTCGACGAGGAGCAGGCGGCCCGCGTGCATCAAGCCGACGCGCGTGCCTAAGAGAAGCGCCTCGCGCACGTCGTGCGTGACGAAGATGCAGGTCTTGCCGAGACGTTTTTGGAGCGCGGCGAACTCGCGTTGGAGCGAGGCGCGCGTCAGAGGGTCGAGCGCGCCGAAGGGTTCGTCTAAGAGTAGGAGCGGCGGGTCGGCCGCGAGCGCACGCGCGACGCCGACGCGCTGACGCTGCCCGCCCGAAAGCTCGCGCGGGTAGCGTCGGGCGAACTTCTCCGGGTCGAGTCCGACGAGCGCGAGCAGTTCCCGCACGCGCTCGCGCGTTCGAGCTTCCGGCCAGCCTTCAAGCGCGGGGACGAGCGCGACGTTGCGCTCGACGGTGAAGTGCGGGAAGAGTCCCGCCTCCTGTATGACGTAGCCCGCGCGGCGTCGCAAAGCGACCGCGTCCCACTCGCGCGTGTCGCGCCCCTCGACTTTGACCGCGCCCTCGGTCGGCACGAGCATCCGGTTCGCGAGCCTGAGCGTCGTCGTCTTCCCGCACCCCGACTCGCCCAAGAGCACGAGGGTCTCGCCGCGCCGCACCTCAAGGTCTAGCCCGTCGATGATGCGCGTCGATGCGTGGCCGACCGCGTAGGTCACGCCGCGAAACTCGACTACGGGGCCGCTCTTTTCCGTCATCGTCAAATGAACCGAGACCCCACTTGCGCGCTTCAGGCGACGCGCAGGCGTTCGACGGCACGCGCGGCGTCGCCGCCCGCCTCGCGCAGAAGAATGTCGGCCGGCGAGACTCCTTCATCAACCACACGCTCGCCGAGTACGTCGAGGTACGCGACCTCTTCGGGCGCGACCGTCCGCAGACCGCGCGCGGCGAGGCCGACCGCCTCGCGCGCGAGCGCCAGCACATCAACGCCCGCGTGACGCGCGTCGAGCGCGTGGCGCGCGACCTCGACGCGCAACTCGTGCGCGTCTTCGCGCGTGAGACGCGGCGCGAGGCGGAGGGCTTCGTCGAGCGTCGAAGGGTCGTAGAGAAGACCTATCCAGAGGGCTTGGAGGGCGAGGGTCATTTCGAGGTCGTTGCAGTCGGTCGAGCGCAGTTCGAGGTGTTGTTTGAGTCGCGCGTCGGTGAAGATGGTCGTGAGGTGGTCGGCCCAGTCGCCGAAGAGGGGCTGAATCGAGCCGCAGCCGCGCGCGAGGAAGTCGCGGAACTTCAGACCTGCGGGCGCGTCCGAGTATTTCCCTTCGCGCTGGACGAAAATCATCGGCGTCGCGCAGACGTACTCGACGAACGACTCGGGCGTGAAGTCGTCGGAGAGCGCGGGGGGCGCGATTCCCGAGCGGGCCGGGTCGGTCTCAAGCCACGCGGCCGCGCGCGTCGACTTGTAGCCCGACGGCCTGCCCTCCTCGAACGGCGAGTTGGCGAAGATGGCCGTCACGACGGGGGCGAGGCGGTTGGCGACGAGGAACTTCTTCGCCGCGTCCTCGGCGTCGCCGTAGTCGAGGTTACATTGGACGGCGGCGGTGCGCGTCATCATGTCCCACGCGCGCGCGCCGCGCCCGGCGAGGTAGGGACGCATCACGGCGTAACGCTGCTTGGGAAACCACTGCTGCTCGGCGAGCGTGCGCAAGGGGTCGAAGCCGGTGGCGAGAAAGACGAAGTCGTTGGCGTCGCCTATCTCGCTGAGACGCGAGATGAAGCGGCGCAGCTCACGCTCCACGTCGCGCAGGCTTCTTTGCGGCGCGCCCGAAAATTCTATCTGCCCGCCCGGCTCGACCGTCAGCCGGTTCATCTGCCCGGCGTTGACCTCAACGAGCAGGTTCTGCTCGAAGACAAGGTCGTTCGACGACGGGGCGAAGCCCGCCAGCACGCGCTGCACCTGCGCCGGACTGAGTCGCGCGTAGTCGCGCGCGCGGTCGTAGCCGATGAGCTCAACCTCGACGCCGCACATCCACTCCGCGCGCGGCTTGGCCCCGCGCCGCAGGTTCTCCGTGAAGAGCGGCAGAGACTCCTCCGACACCGGGTCGGTGAGGAGCGGGAACGACTCGCGCGCCGCGCGACTCGTCGAAGACTTTTCCGAAATCTCAGCTCTCAAGTTTTAAATCCCGGCGTTGAAATCCGAAGCCGCAACCGTCCGCCCGTCAGGCGGCGACGAGAAGGTTGCTGCTGAAGCGTTCCTCCTCGTCAAGCCATGTGTTCGCGCTGCGAAAGCCCGTCTCTTCGGCGAGGCGGAGGATTTGGGCGAGGTCGTACTTGTAGGAGTTCTCGGTGTGGACGCGCTCGCCGCGCGCGAAATCGACCGTGAGGTCGAGCGCGCGCACGCGGACGCGCTGCTCGCGCGCGCTCTCGGCGTAGATTTCGACGCGGCCCGCCGACTCGTTGTAGACGGCGACGTGGCGGAAGTCGCGCACGTTGAAGTCGCCGCGCAGCTCGCGGTTGATGCGCGCGAGCAGATTAAGATTGAAGGCGGCGGTGATGCCGAGCGCGTCGTCGTAGGCGGCTTCGAGCGTGGCCGCGTCCTTCTTCAAGTCCGCGCCCATCAGCAGACAGTCGCCGGGGCGCAGAGCGGCGCGCAGGCGTCGCAGGAATTCGCGCGCCTCCGAGGGGTCGAAGTTGCCGACGTTCGAGCCGAGAAAGAGGACGAGCGCGTGCGTGCCCGCCGCTAGTTGCTCGCGAAGACGCGGGAAGGCCGAGTCGTAGTCGGCGGCGAAGCCCTCGACGCTTAAGTTTGGGTAGGACTGAAGCAGAGCGCGCGCGGAAGCGGTGAGCGCGGCGCGCGAGATGTCGACGGGCACGTAGCGCAAAGTCTTCTGCCGCGCGAGCGCGGCCTCGATTAGAAGGCGCGTCTTGGTGGCGCTGCCGCTCCCCAGCTCGACGAGCGTGAGCGCGTCCGCGCCGACGGCGGCGGCGGCGATTATCTCCGGCGCGTGGTTCTCGAAAATCTCGCGCTCGGCGCGCGTCAGGTAGTACTCGGGGAGCAGGCAGATGGCGTCGAAGAGGTGTGAGCCGAGTTCGTCGTAGAAGTATTTCGGCGGGAGCGATTTGGGCGCGGAGGTGAGTCCGCGCCGCACGTCCTCGGCGAAGTTCTCGCGCGCCTCGACGCGCGCGAGGGTGTTGATGCGCAGGCGCTCGTCGTGCTCGCTCGTCGGCTGTGTCATCCCTGTAAAGGCCCGCCTTCCCGACGTGTAACAGACGCCGCCCGGCACTTCTTAAACGTCTCCCGCCGGTCGGCTAATGTTCGCCTGATATAATAGACCAACGCCGCGCAATATCCATCCGCGCCGCGCGCGGAACAAACGCGCGACGGGCGGTGTCAAACGAAGGCCGCACATGATTTCCCAACTCATCGGCCGGGAGGTTCATCCGACGTGAGACGCAAGGCCGCCCTCGCGCTCCTTCTTCTGGCGGCGTCGGTGACGTGCGCCCAGTCGTCGCGCGACACGCGGGGCGTCCGCCCGCCCGAAGCGACGCGCGTCGTCGAGTTCCGCCTGCGCGGCTATCATGCGCACGGCGGCGAGATTGCGCTCGCCGGGAGTTTCAACGACTGGCGGCCCGCGCGCGGCAGTCTGGCGCGCGACGGCGACTTCCTCTGGCGCGTGCCGCTTAAGCCCGGCAAGCACGCCTACAAGTTCTTCGTCAACGGACGCGCGATTTTAGACCCTCACAACCTGAGCGCCGAGGCGGACGCCGAAGGCAACGTCAACTCCGTCATCGTCGTCGGCGAGCGCGGCGGCGTGCTGACGAACCTGATGCCCGAATCCGTTGCGCGCCGTCTCGACATACGCGACGGGATGGTCGACGTGGGCGGCCACCGCCTGCACTTCAACTGCACGGGGCAGAGGCGCGCGGGCCGTCCCGTCGTCGTGTTGGAGGCGGGCAACATGAGCTCGTCGCAGGTGTGGTTTAAAGTCCGTCCGCGCGTCGCGGAGTTCGCGCGCGTCTGCGCATACGACCGCGCGGGTCGAGGCGGGAGCGAGGAGGCGCGGGGCGAGCCGCACACGGGCGAAGACATCGTGCGCGACCTGCGCGTGCTGCTCTCGAAGGCGGGCGAGCGCGCTCCTTTCGTCCTCGTCGGCCACTCGCTCGGCGGCGTGCTGGCGCGCATCTACGCGAGCCGACACCCGCGCGAAGTCGCCGGGATGGTCTTGGTCGATTCGGCGCACGAGGAGCAGGACGCGCGCGCGGAGGCGATGATTCCCGAAGAGGTGAAGGCGCAGTTTACGGAGGAGGAGCGGAGGGTGATGTCGAGCGAGCGGCTCGACTTCGTCCGGCTCTTCGCCGAGGCGCGCGCTCCGCGCTTCGCGTCCGACATCCCGCTCGAAGTCCTGACGGCCGGGCGTTTCGACGCAGGCATCACAGACCCGCGCATCGCGCCGCTCGCGCCGAAGTTCGAGGAGCTGCGTCTTGAGCTTCAGCGCGAACTCGTGTCGCGCTCGCCGCGCGGGCGTCAGACCATCGCTCGCCAAAGCGGTCACTTCATCCACTGGGACGAGCCGGAGCTTGTCGTCGAGGCCATCCGCCGCGTCGTCTCGGAGGCGAGCGCGCGCGGCGCGCGATAAGTTAAACTGCGCGCGTCGGGTGAACGGAGGGCGAAGGTCTTGCGAGTGATGAAGGACGAGCTGGCCGAGACGTTGGCGCGCGAGATGCGGGAGACGCGCGCCGAGACGCTTGAGCTTTTCGACGCGGCGCGCGAGCGGGACTTGCACGCATCGCCGGGCTTCGGCTTCCGCCCCGTCCTCTGGCATCTCGCGCACATCGGAGTCTTCGAGGCTTACTGGCTTCTGCAAAAGCTGCGGGGACTGCCCGCGCCCGACGAGCGTTACGAGCGCGTGTTCGACCCCATCACGACGCCGCGCGAGGAGTCGCGCGACCTGCCGACGCGCGCCGAGATGGAAGAGTATCTCGCGCGCGTGCGCGAGGCCGCGCTCGACTCACTCGCCGCCGCAGACTTCGACTCGACCGACCCGCTCTTAACTAACGGCTACGTCTTCCAACTCGTCCTCGAACACGAGCGCCAGCATCAGGAGACGCTCGCGTATCTCCTGCACCTGCTCGACCCGTCGAAGAAGAAACGCCCCGTGCGCGCAAGCGACGACGCGGCGAGCGCCGCTGCCGAGAGCGATGTTGAGAGCGATGCTGTTAAGAATGACGCTTCGCCGAACGCCGGGCGCATGATTGAAGTCGCCGGGGGCGAGTTCGTGTTGGGAGCCGTCTGGGACTCGTTCGCGTATGACAACGAGTTGCCGCCGCACAACGTCAACGTCGCGGCCTTTAAGATTGACCGCCTGCTCGTGACGAACGAGGAGTTCGCGGAGTTCGTCGCGGAGGGCGGTTACGGCAGGCGCGAGTGTTGGAGTGACGAAGGTTCGGCCGCGCGCGAGCGAGAGGGTTGGGAGTGCCCGCTCTACTGGACGCGCTGCGAAGAGGGCTGGCGCGCGCGTCGCATGTTCGACGAGGGCGTGCTCGAACGTCGTCACCCTGTCATCGGCGTCAGTTGGTACGAGGCCGAGGCCTACGCGCGTTTTCGCGGCAAGCGTCTGCCGACCGAGGCTGAGTGGGAGATGGCCGCCTCTTGGGACTCGGCGCGCGAACGACGACGCCGATACGCTTGGGGCGACGAAGAGCCGACGGCGCGTCTCTGCAACTTCGGCGGCCGTCGTTGGGGCACGACCGCAGTCGGCCTCTTCCCCGAGGGCGCGTCGCCCGTCGGTTGTCTCGACATGACGGGCAACGTCTGGGAGTGGACTTCCGATTCGTTCGAGGGCTATCCCGGTTTCCGCGCCTTCCCCTACCCCGAATACTCAGAGGTCTGGTTCGACGGCGACCACCGCGTCCTCAAGGGCGGCTCGTGGGCCACGCGCGCCCCGGTGCTCCGCACCTCTTTCCGCAACTTCTTCCGCCGGCACTTCCGCATCGCCTTCGCCGGCATACGCCTCGCCGAAGACGCCTGACGCGCACCAGAAACGTCTATCAGGAAAGTTAATTTGCGCCGCTAAACTCGAAGCGTGTCGCTAACCTTTTAGCGTGTCGCTAAGCTTTAAGCGCGCGGCTCGTCGCTTTAGTCGCGCGGCTCGGTGTCCTTCGGCGCGCTGCCCGTGTAGTTCGTGCGCGAGCGGACGACCGTCTTCGGCGTGTTCACTCTGACTTTAATCTGGCGGCGCTCGCCGGGGCGCGCGATGGTTTGCGGGATGTAGCCGAGGCTGTACTGCCAGCGCAGCTCTTCGGCTATCTGCGAGAAGCTCTGCGTGAGGCTCTTCGTGTCGGCGGCGCGCAGGCGTCGGCCGCCCGTCTTTCGCGCCAGCTCTTCGAGGTAGGAGGAGGCGCGCCGGTGCTGCGCTTCGAGTTCGGCGGCGTGAACGGGCGACAGCACGCGCGCGGTCTGCAAGACGGGCGTCTGCCGGTTCATCGAGAGCTGGTCATTGTCGAACGACGGGCGCGGGCGCGCAGCCTCGATGTAGGTGCTGTACTGCACGGAGTAGACGAAGGCGTCGAGTTCCTCGACCAGCTCGACGGTGCTCCGCGCCGTGGCCTGCTTGCTCATCGTGTCCACGCCGTCGGTGAAGATGACGACGGCCTTGCGCCCCGCGAATCGATTGAGGCGTTCGTTGATGACGGCGGCGAGCGCGTCGTAGAGTCGCGTGCCGCCGCCCGTGCGCGTGCGCCGGATGGCTTCGCGCAGGACGCGCCGGTCGGCGGTCGGCTCGGTCATCACGACGACGCTCTGGTCGAACGAGACGACGAGCGCGCGGTCGCCCTCGCGCAACTGCTCGACGAAGGCGACGGCCGCCTCCTGTATCTCCTCGATCTTGAAGCGCGTCGAGTCGCTCACATCGATGAGCAGCGCGACCGTGACGGGCGTTTCGACGGGCGCGAAGAAGGCGATGTCCTGCTCGACGCCGTCCTCGAAGAGTCGAAAGTCTTCGCGCCTGAGGCCCGCGACGTACTTGCCCTCGCGGCTCATCACGACGACGGGGACGGTGACGACGACCGTATCGACGCGCACGGTCTCGTCCTCGCCGACCTCCTCGGGCGCGGCGGGCGTCGCCGACGTCTTCGGCTGCGGCTGCGACTGTGACTGTGGCTGCGACTGCGGCGACGCTTCCGGCCTGCTCATCTTGGGCGCGGTCTGTTGCGCCGAGGCGCGGGCGGGCGCGACCGTCGAGAAGATGCTCGTGAAGATGACGGGGAGGCAGCAGGCGGCGACGAACTTCAGCGCGTCTCTCATAGAGTTCTCCCGGCGGGCGAGGGTCTGTCCCGACTCTCGTCAGGCGGGAGAGTTTATCACGCAAGGGAGCGTGCCCGTCTCGTCGCCGCGAAACGGGCGGGCTGGTCTTTGACTGTTTACTGGCGCAGGGCGAGCAGGGCTTGCTCGCTCAAACGGACGTCGACGGCGGCGAGGAAGTTGCGCAGCATTTGGCTACGCCTCTGCGCGGCCTTGAGCTTCGTGCCGTCGGGCGCGTAGAGGCTCGTCAGCAGTTGCGTCGTCACCTCCGCGCCTTCCTCCGCGCCTTCCCCCTCGCTCTCGTCCGCCGCTCCCTCGTCCGCGACCTCCGCCACTTCGCCTTCGTCCGACACCTCGCCTTCGTCGGAAGCTTCCTCCTCCTCCGACGGGTCGTAGAAAACGGCGTGCTGGACGTACTCGGACGAGAGATTGATGAGCGTCTCGTCCTTGAGCGCGTGGGCGAGCGCCGTGACCACGTCGCCCGCCTCGTAGGGCGGCTCCTCCTCGACGCCACGCAGGTAGCGCAGGGCGAAGGGTGCGAGCCGCTCGTCGTCCCAGTTCCTGACGATTCTGATGAGCTGCATCTCGCCCTCTTCGAGCTTGTCGGCGGCGAAGAGCGCGTCGCCGAGACGCCGCTTCTGCGCGTCGGTGAGGAGGCCGGCGAACGCGCTTTCGTCGCTCTCGCCGAAGTTGAACTCCTCTCTGAAGCTCTCGGGCAGCGCCTCTATCTCTTCCTCGCTGACCCCTTCGACGGCCGCGTCCGATTCGCCTTCGGCCGCGACGCCCTCGCCCGCGTCGGGCGCGGCCTCGGCCTGCTCATCGACGACTGCGGTCGCCGCCGCTCGTGGCGTCGCGTCCCGAGTCGCCGCGCGCGACGTCGCGGAGGCGGCAGCGGCCGCCTCGCGCTCCTTCTTCCTCTGCGCCTCGTACTCAGCGTAGGCGTAGCTGTTCGCAAGCTCGTATGCGCCCTCCCAGCGCGTCGCCCGCTCTTCGGCGCAGCGCACGAGCCACTCGGTCAGCGCGGCCTTATCGAGCACGGGCTGCGCGAGGATGTACTGCAACTCCTCGATGCGTTTGACGTAGACGGCGAGCGCCTCCTCGGAGAGTCGCTTCGCGCCGTAGCGTGCGTCGGTGAGGTAGTAGCCGCCGCCCTCGCTCGCCTCGTTCGACATGAGGAAGAGGAGCAGCGTCTCGCCCTTGCGAAAGCTGTTGCCGTCGCCGGGCGCGTCCGAGACCCAGTGCGTGAGTTCCAGACGGTTCTCGCCGGGGTCGCCCTTCAAGCTCTCCGACACGTCGAAGACCGTGCGCCTCATGTACGCCGCATGCTCGCCGGGGACGGGATGCGTCTCGGCGGCGCGTGCGACGATGACGCGCTCGCTCGTCTTGTAGAGCGAGCGCAGGGGCATGGGCAGTTGGACGGGACAGGCCGCGACGCGAAAAGTCTTGTGCGTGAGCGCGGCCGGCAGAAGGGCCGTGCAGAGGACGGCCGCGAGCGAAAGCCGCACCGTCAGAATGGTCTTTGAACGGAAGGCGGGCACGATTGGGCGCACTCCTCTCCTGAGCGGCCGCCGCGAGGGAGTGCGGCACAATTTGCTGGACTCTAATCTGTCCGCTTAGACACGCCGACGCGGGAAAAGGTTCCTTCGCCTCGGGACAAAATTTTTTGAAGCGCGGGGGCGCGTTTGGCGTCTAAGGAGGTCGTGACACGTGCGCGTCCGCGCCGCCAAGTATTTGTAAACATTGTCGGACGAGTCGACGTATACGGATTGTCCCGGCAAATCTGCCGTCCGGAAGTGCCAAGCAAGTCCTAATCTTTCTCTGGTTATGCGAACGATTTACACCTTCTACGCCGAGGCCGCGCGCATCGCGCTCCAGTCCATCTACGCGCACAAGCTGCGCGCCTTCCTCACGCTCATCGGCGTCATCATCGGCGTCGCCTCGGTCGTCGTCGTCGGCGCGGCCATCAACGGCCTGAACACCTACGTCATGGAGAAGGTGACGGCCGTCCTCGGCACCAACCACTTCATGATCGCGCGCATGGCCTATCAGGGCGAATTCTCGGAGGACGAGTGGGAGAAGCGCAACCGCCGCAACAAGCGGCTCGAACTCGAAGACTACGACTGGATTAAGGATCGCTGCCCGGCCTGCTCCGAGGTCGGCGCGCAGTTGGAGAGCCGCATCGACATCAAGCAGAACGGCAAAGAGCTGTTCGGCACCGAGATCGCGGGCGTCACCCCGAACATGGCCGCCATCGAGGACAAGACCATCGCCGACGGCCGCTTCATCCTCCAGCAGGAGGTCGAGTCGGCCGCGCTCGTCTGCGTCATCGGCTACGACCTGAAGGAGAAGCTCTTCGACGGCACCGACCCCATCGGCAAGGCCGTCAACGTGCGCGGCCTCCCGATGCAGGTCATCGGCGTCGAGGAGAAGCGCGGCTCGATGTTCGGCCAGTCGTTCGACAACGTCATCTACATCCCGATTTCGACCTACCGCAAAATCTTCGGCGCGCGCCAGAGCATCCAGATTCACGGCAAGGCCGAGACGAAGGAAGGATTTCAGGCGGCCATCGAGGACGCGCGCACGGCGCTCCGCAACAAGCACAAACTGAAGGGCGAGGAGGAGGACGACTTCGGCCTCGTCAACACGGGCGACCTCAACAACGAGGTGGACAACTTCACGGGCGCGATTGCGGCCGTCGTCATCCCGATTACCTTCATCTCGCTCCTCGTCGGCGCAATCGTCGTGATGAACATCATGCTCGTGAGCGTCACCGAGCGCACCTTCGAGATCGGCCTGCGCAAGGCTCTGGGCGCGACGCGCAAGCAGATGCTCACGCAGTTCCTCATCGAGTCGTCGGTGCTGACGATCTTCGGCGGCGTGCTCGGCATCATGCTCGCGGCCGGCGTCGCGTGGCTCATCACCTTCGCCTCGGGCGTGACGATGACGATTACCATCGGCTACATCATCCTCTCGCTCGGCGTCTCGACGGCCGTCGGACTCGTCGCTGGCATCTACCCGGCCTTTAAGGCCGCGCGCCTCGACCCCATCGTCGCGCTGACCAGAAATTAAGTTGCTACTTGCAGGGCTTTAGAGAAGCGAAAGAGCCAGAGTCGTGAAGTTAAGATTTAAATTACCGGCGTTCGTCCCGCGCGAAATCCTCCTGATGGCGCTCGACAGCATCCGCGCGCACAAGCTGCGGAGCGCACTGACGGTGCTCGGCATCGTCATCGGCGTCGCGGTCGTCATCGTCATCGCGTCGCTTCTGACGGGCGTGCGCCAGTCAATCATCAACTACGTCGAGGAGTACGGGACGAACAACATCTATGCGTTCCACCTGACGACCGGCCCGACCATGCACACGTCGGCCGAGGAGCGGCGGCGCAAGCCTCTGACCGAGGCGGACGCCGACGCCATCCGGCGCGGCGTGCCGGCGGCCGAGGAGGTCGCCAACGTCCTGCTCGTCGCGTGGTGGGACTCAACCATCTCATACCGAGGCACGAACTACCGGCGCGGAAACCTCCAGGCCGTCTCCGCTTCTTACGCGCCGACCGTCAACCTCTCCGTCTCCCAAGGGCGCTTCATCACCGAGTCGGACGACGAGAACCGACGCAACGTGATGGTCATCGGCACGAACGTCGCCGAGGCGCTCTTCCCCGGACAGCCCGACGTCATCGGCACGGAAGTTAAACTCGGCGGCCGCCCGTTTGAAATCGTCGGCGTCCTCGAAAAACGCAAGAACGCCATCTTCGGCGAGAACGAAGAGGACTCCGCCGTCTTCATCCCGTTCCGCACAGGCCGTCAGGTCTCGCCGGGCAGCGAGTGGATGCTCATCATCATCCGCGCGCGCTCAGGCATGCTGCGCGACGCGCTCGACCAGACCGAGGAAATCCTGCGCCGCCAGCGCGGCGTGAAGTTCGACAAGCCCAACGACTTCGACCTCGGCACGGCCGACAAGATGGTCGACCAGTTCGACTCCATCACGGCCATGATCGGCCTCATCGCCATCGCCATCTCTTCGGTCGGCCTGATGGTCGGCGGCATCGGCGTGATGAACATCATGCTCGTCAGTGTCACCGAGCGGACGCAGGAGATTGGCGTGCGCAAGGCGCTCGGCGCGCGGCGGCGCGACATCGTCCGCCAGTTCCTCTACGAGGCGATGACTTTGACGTTCTTCGGCGGCGTCATCGGCGTGGTGCTTTCGGTCGCCATCAGCAAGCTCATCGCGTTTGCCTTCCCGACGCTCCCGGCCCAAGTGCCTCTCTGGGCGGTCGTCACGGGGCTGGTCGTCTCCATCGCCGTCGGACTCATCTTCGGCGTCTGGCCCGCGCGCAAGGCTTCGCGCCTCGACCCCATCGAGTGCCTCCGCTACGAGTAAAGTTATAACCACCGGCGGGGGCTGAAAATTCGCTCGGCGGGGGGCTTTTGCGGACTTGCGCGGCGGCCGCCGCGTGTCGTAGAATCCCCGGTCGTCAAGCGACCCCGCGCCTGACGCTTTAGACGCCCGACTAAACCCTTCGGCAATAACTCTCTTCTCGGCTCAAGCCTCGTTTCCTGACGCAAACGTAGTCGCTTGGTGAAAGGTAAGTCCAGAAATGAAGCCCCCTCGTCCCCTCTTCCGCCTGTGCCTACTCGTGTGCATCGTTACGGCGTCGGCCGCCTCCGCACTCGCCGGCGACTCCTCATGGAAGCCGGTTGACCCGGCGCACCTCGCGATGAAGTCGCCGGTCGTCGACCCTGACGCCGACGCCGAGGCCATCTTCTGGGAGGTGCGCGTCTCGCACGAGGCGTCGGGCGGCGAGCCCGGCACGCAGCTCGACCACTACATCCGCATCAAGGTCTTCACCGAGCGCGGGCGCGAGTCGCAGAGCCGCATCGACATCCCCTTCGCCAAGCTCTTCGGGCGCGAGACGCGCATCAAAGACATCGCCGCCCGCACCATCCGCCCCGACGGCACGGTCGTCGAGCTGAAGAAGGAAGACATCTTCGAGCGCGAGATCGTCAAGGCCAGCGGCCTGAAGATTAAGGCCAAGACGTTCGCCATGCCGGCCGTCGAGCCGGGCGCGATCATCGAGTATCGCTGGCGCGAGTCGCGCGGCGACGCCGTCGCGCAGTACGAGCGCTTCGAGTTCTCGCGCGACATCCCCGTCCAGCTCGTCAAGTACTCGGTCAAGCCCTCGAACGACTTCGTGCTCGGCATGCGCATACAGGTCTTCCAAGGCGAGCCGACGCCGTTCAAGAAGGAGTCGGGCTTCTACTCGACGACGATGTCGAACGTCCCGGCCTTCCGCGAGGAGCCGCGGATGCCGCCCGAGTGGGCCGTGCGGCCGTGGATGCTCGTCTTCTACGCCGAAGACCGCAAGCTGACGCCCGACAAGTTCTGGGCGCAGTACGGCAAGGAGCAGTACGAAATCCACAAGGGGATGATGAAGGTCAACGACGAGATTAAGAGCGCGGCGGCCGAGGCCGTGGCCGGGGCGACGACCGACGAGGAGAAGCTCGACCGCATCTTCAACTACGTCCGCTCGAAGGTGCGCAAGACCGACGACGACGCCTCGGGCTTCACGCGCACGCAACTCGAAAAGATGAAGGAGAACAAGACGCCGGCCGACACCTTGAAGCGCGGCGTCGGCGACTGGCACGACATCGACATGCTCTTCGCCGCCATGGCTACGGCCGCCGGCTACGAGGCGCGCGTCGCCAAACTGACCGACCGCAGCGACACCTTCTTCGACCCCTCGTTCACCGACGAGTACTTCATGCGCTACGGCGGCACGGAGAAC
>DASUNL010000089.1:0-8379 GCA_036277175.1 Pyrinomonadaceae bacterium
ACCTCGCCGCTCCAGAAGCCGCTCGACGTGACGCGGATGGGAACTTCGATGCCGGGCGGCGGCGACTTCGGGTCGAAGTTGGGCACGGCGTCGCCGCGCAGAAGCGTCATCTCGCGCCGCCCGTAATCGACGCTCGTCAGATACTTCGAGATGACCGTCAAACCGACGTAGCCGTCGACCGGCTCCTGCTCGTTGAAGAACTTGCGTATGTAGACGGGCACGTTCTCGACGCGCACGTCGTCGATGTGGAGCGATTGGAGGAAGCCGTAGACGATCTCGAATCGGCCGCCGATGGCGCGCGCCATGCCGCCGCGCGCGACGGGACGAAGTCCCATCTTCTCGGCCGCCGTCGTCGATAGCACGCACATGCCTGCGCCCGAGTCGAGGACGAAGCGCAGGGGCTCGCGCGAGTTGTTGATGCGAACCTTGAGGACGGGGCGGTTGTTGACAAGCTCGAACGGGATGACGTTGCGCGAAGGGCCTTCGGGCCGGAGGAGACTTCCCTGCGTGCCGAGGTAGCGGAGGAATTCGATGAGGCCGCGAATGCGCTCGCGTCGGTCGGTGTCGGTGCGCGGCGCGACGCGCAGGAAACGCTCGTAGGCGTCGGCCGCCTCCTTGTAACGCTCGCTGCGCGCCGCGACCTGACCGAGGCTGAAGAGGTAGTCAGGCTCGTAGGGGTCGATGAAGGAGGCGCGGCGCAAGCCTTCGAGACTCTCCTGCAAGCGGTTCTCGTGGAAGTCGACCATCGCGAGGCCGGCGACCGCTACCGCGTCGTCGCTCCTGAGACTCAAGGCCGTGCGGAACTCCTCGACCGAGACGCGGAAGTCGCCGGAGTTTAGGAGCGCCATCCCGAGCAGCGCGTGGGCGCGGGCCGAGAGCGGGTCTTCGGCGACGACGCGCGCGGCCTGATCGAAGGCGTCCTGATTCTTCCTCTGCTTGAGCAGCGCGCGGCTCAGGCCCAAACGCGCCGCGTCCGATTGCTTGTCCTTCGACAGCGCCTCGCGGAAGACCCTTTCGGCCTCCTCGAAGTTGCCCTCGCGCAGCTCGCGCTCGCCGCGCTGCAAGAGCTTGTCGCGGCTTTCGGCGAACGCGGACGGGGTCGCGACCGAGAGCGAGGCGAGCGACGTGAAGGCAAAGAGTGCGGCCAGTGCGGCCGACGCCGCGCGCGGGTGTTTCTTCATGGTGGGGGGCCTCGCAGTCATTTCAAAATCTCACCGGTCTTCATCGACCAGAGCACGAGGTCGAGCTCGTCGAAGTCGATGCGCACGTCGCGCGCGAAGCGGCGCAGTCGCTCTTCGGCGTCGAGGTAGCGCGAGCGCGTCGAGGGCGGCGCGGGCGTCTCGAAGACGCCAATCTCGGCCATCGAACGCGCGATGTGTTTGTCGAGGATGGCGTAGCCGCGATAACCGACGTTGCGCAGGAAGTGGCTCGCCTCCTTGTAGCCGAGACCTTTGACGCCGCGCTCGCGCGCCAGCCAGTCGCGCCGCTCTGAAGGGTCGCCGAACGCTTCGAGCCGCTCGCGAAGTCGCAACCCGCAGTTCTCTTTCAAATACTCGCGCGTCACGATGATGTAGCCCGAGCGCGCTCGCGGGTAACGGTGGACGCCCGCGAGTGCGTCGGCCAACTCTTCATGCGCGCCCGCGCCCAGCAACTCGCGCACGGCTTCGACCGAGCGGAGGCCCATGCGCGCCGACGCGCCGGCCGTGAAGATGCAGTAGACCAGCTCTTCCCACAGGCGCGCGTCCGACGCCTCGCGTCGAAGGGCCGCGAACTCCGCGAGTCGCTCGCGGATGGCGCGGCGTCGCGCGCGGTGCGCGGCGCGTATCTTTTCAACGGTGGCGGGCTGTGTGTCTCGCGGCACTTGGGACGGGGCGGAACAAAGGCGACGCGAGAAGTTTATTGGCGCGTTCGCGACGTTGTCAACGAACCCCTCCGCGTCAGTGGCGCGCGTCTGCGCGGGAACGGACGCTGCGGGCGCGTCCCGACTCGGCGGAATAAAGTTTGCTTTAGCCGTTTAAGTCGGTCGAACCTTGCATGCATCCAGTACGATGCGCGTCGGCATCTAAAGGGTCGCCCCGTAACGGGGGTCTCCCTTGTAAAATTTTCGGAAGGCCCGCGCGCATGTTTCGTGTGATACTATGCGCCGCTCTCCGAATCCTTCGAGGGAAGAGAGGTCGAGCAAGTGGGGAGGTTCATGACAACTCGTAGGTTCCCGTCGTTCGTTCTTTTCCTCGCGCTCCTGCTGTGCGCCGCCCCGCACGCGCGCGCGCAGCAGACGAGACCGCGCACGGCCCTGCCCGCGCAGACGCCGTCACAGACCACGGTCGCCGTCCCCACGCTCACGCCGACGCCGACGCCCGCGCCCTTCGAGGGCGTCGCCGCGCAGGCCAGCGCGTATCACGCGCCCTTCGCCCACGGCATCCTCGTCCAGCGACGCAACGGCGAGACGATTATCGAGCAGGGCACAGACCAACTCTTCAACCCGGCCTCGGCCGTCAAGCTCGCGACCTCGCTCGTCGCCCTGCGCACGCTCGGCCCCGACTACCGCTTCCCCGTCGGCGTCTGGATGACTGGCACGTTCGACCGCCCCTCGGGCACGATTACCGGCGACCTCATCATCTCGGGGCGCGACCCTTCGTTCCACTACGAGCACGCCGTCTCGGTCGCGCGCGAGCTGAACCTGATGGGCGTCCGCACCGTGACGGGCGACCTCATCATCGCGCCGCGCTTCACGATGAACTTCAATGCGTCCTCTCTGCGCTCGGGCGAGCGACTCTACGACACGCTCGACTCGACGCGCCGACCGGCCGCCGCGACGCGCGCGTGGCTTGAGGCGCGCGCCGCGCTCAAGGACGCGGAGAGCTTGATGACGACGCCGAGCGTGGCCGTCATGGGCGCGGTCTACGTCGATTCCGTCCCGCCGGGCGCGACGCATCTTTTGACGCACAACTCCTCGACGCTCGTCGATATTCTGAAAGTCCTGCTCTGCTACTCGAACAACTTCATGGCCGAGCGCCTCGGCGACACACTGGGCGGCGCGCCCGGCGTCGAGCAGTACCTCGAACGTGAGCTGCACATCGCGCCCGCCGCCATCCGCCTCGCCTCGACGAGCGGCCTCGGCGTCAACCGCCTTTCGCCGCGCGAGATGATGAAGATTTACCTCGCGCTCGTCGACGAGTTGCGCGAGCACAACCTGAAGGCGTCCGACATCCTGCCGGTCGCGGGCATCGACCCCGGCACACTGTCGCGTCGCTACGCGGCGCACCCGGCGCGCGGCAGCATCATCGCCAAGACGGGGACGCTCGTCCGCACCGACGGCGGCGCGTCGGCGCTCGTCGGCGAGTTCCGCGCGCAGAACGGCGAGACGCTCTACTTCGTCATCTTCAACCAGCGCGGCAACGTCACGCGCTTCCGCAGCGCGCAGGACAACCTGCTCTACAACCTTCAGCTCGCGCGCGGCGGCCCCGCGCAGTTCCCCTACTCGCCGCAGACGCTCGCCATGCGTCTCGTCGATACCGAGTACAATCGCGCGGCCGCCACGGACGAGTACGAGCCGATGGCGAACGAATAAAAGTGAAGGCATTTGAGAATTTGAAATTTCAAATTCTGAATCATCCTTCACCCTGAAAAAGAGTCGCGCCCCGACGGCCTGTTGGTCGCCGGGGCGCTTTTCGTCCCGGCGCACGGCGTGCGGCACCGCGCGTGGGACGAATCTCGTCAGGTTGTCTTTTGGTCGTGCCCGGAGAAGCCTGCGCGCAAACTTTGCGCCGCACCGCAGCGTCCCAAGGCCGTCTGCCTGAGCGCCCGCCGAAGACTCGAAGGACGCGGCGACCGTGTTCGGCCGTCACGTCACTAACGTCCCCACGGACTTGACGCCTCATCAGCAACTCTCAAGCCGCGACCCGCCGACTCGCCCGCGCCCGCGCGTAAAGCCACGCCCCGCCATTACTTGACCCGCGCACACATCTCCCGCCAGCGCGTCTCTCATCATGCGCCGAAGACCGTCGCCTGTTTCCGTCGGTAACAAGAGGTGTGTAAGCGGGCGGCATAGAACACGCTTCCGAGCCTGTCACCTATGGTAACGACCGAAGCGCACGTAAGCGCCGCCCCCGTTTGGTAACTCACGGCCTGTCAACACTAAGCTCCGTGGCATCGTGCTTGCCCTAAGTCAAAGCGGAGACCGGCGCGAATGCCCCGCGAGCGGGCGAGCCGGACGAGATTTCCGCCTTCGGGAGACAGCTGATGAACGGACGCAACGCAAGAGGTACTCGGCAGCGGCGCGAGGCAGGTTTCACCGTGATACAGATGGTCATCACGCTCGCCGTGCTCTCCATCATCATCGCCTTCAGCGTCATGGGCGTCGCGCGCGCGCGCGCCAACATGCGCCTCGCGAAATCCACGCGCGAGTTCACCAGCTACATCGAGCGCGCACGCACCGACGCCATCCGCCGCCGCGGCGACTCGTCCATCACGCTCATCAACGGCGGCACGGGCTACCGCGTCACGATGGACTTCGACGGCAACGGCACGGTCGAGTCGCGCGACATCAACTTCGAGCCGGGCGTCACGCTCACGGCCGGCGAGATGGTGCCGACGCTGTCGTTCGACTGGCGCGGGCGCACGGGCGCGGGCGACCTCTCGATGAGCATGCTCGGCGAGCACCGGGCCAACCAAATCAACGTCACCGGCGCGGGCGAAGTCTCCATCGACCACATCCCTGCGCAGTCGTTCGTCAACGTCACCGACACGAGCGCGACGGGCGACACGTCGTCGGAGTTCGGCGACAAGAACACCAACTCGAACAACGGCAACGGCAATGGCAACGGTAACCAGAATCAGAATTCCAACGGCAACGGTAATCAGAACACCAACCAGAATCAAAACACCAACCAGAACACCAACCAGAACACGAACCAAAACCACAACCAGAACACGAATCAGAACACCAATCAGAACACCAACACGAACCAAAACCAGAACACCAACACCAATACGAACACCAACACGAACACCAACACCAACCAGAACACGAACGGCAACACCAACACGAACGGCAACACCAACACCAACACGAATACGAATACCAACACGAACACCAACACGAACTCGGGCGGCGGAACGAGCCTGCCCGCGTGCGTGGCCGGTCAGAAGCCGGGACAGGACAAGTGCGAGTGCCGCGCGCCGATGAAGATGCAGGGCAGCAAGTGCGTCAACAAGTGAGGACGCACGGACGTCGCGCCCGCACGCGCCGGTCATTTCGGAGAACCCACGTTTGCCGCCGGGAGGAGTTCCAGCAGTGAGACCAGCATTTAAAAATCAACCACGCGACGCGGCCCGCCGTGCCACTGCGGCGCGCGAGCGCGGCTTCACGCTGACCGAGACGGTCGTCGCGATGCTCGTCATGATGATCGCCGGACTCGGCGCGGCCTCGCTCTTCGCCTACTCGGTCAACAACAACTCGGGCGCGCACGACCGCGACATGATTCTCGCCGTCGCCCAGCGCCGCCTCGAACAGATTCGCTCCGCGCAGTTCTCCCCCTCCGCCACCGACGCCATCCTCAACGCCGGCACGACCAACACGACGTTTGACGCGACGGGCGCTTCGCCCTGCGGCGCGGGCCAACGCTGCTACAACGTCGAGACCAACGTCGTCGACTCCAACGTCGTCGGCGGTCAGGCGACGCTCAAGACCATCCGCGTGACGGTCTCGGCGCGCGCGGCCGGGCCGCGCTGGGCGACCGGCAACGAGGGCGCAGTCGCATTCTTCACGCAACGCTCACGCGCCACCTTATAAACGACACTTCTTCTCAGCGCGCGGCAACGTTTCAACGGAGGACACAGGTGATGGCAAGGGCGACACACGGCGGCGAGGCGGGCTTCTCGCTCATGGAGCTGATGGTTTCGATGGCGGTGACGCTCGTCCTGTTGAGCACGGCCGCCGCGCTCCTGTCGGACTCCTTCGACATCCGCGCGCGCGAGAACCGCAAGAGCGACTCGCTCTACGACGTGCAGCGCGCGCTCAACGTGATGTCGCGCGAGATAGGCAACACCGGCTACGGGCTGACCAATAACGGCGTCCACCCGGCCGACTCGGGCGGCGCGGCCGCCGCGAACGCATCACGGATTCGCGTCCGCGCCAACCTCGACGGGAGCGCCGACGGCACGGTGCAGGCGAACGAGGACGTGACGTTCGTCTATCAGGCCGCCAACAACGCCGTCGTCCGCTACGACCGCGCCACCGACGAGGCCGACGTGCTCGCCGACGGCCTGCCGCCCCTCGCCAACGGCGCTTCGCCCATCCAGTTCGCCTACCTCCGGCGCGACAACGCCGGTAACCTCGTCGCCGCCAACCCGGCCACGGCCGAGGTCGTGCGACTGACCGTCGTCGCCATGCAGGAGCCGGTCAACAGCACGCCCGCGACGCCCGTCCGACTCGTCTCGCACATCACGCTGCGCAACGCCATCCTGACCCGTTAACGTCTCTCGCGGCCGTCCCGAAAGAGGGCCGCGCGAGCGAAGGAGAGTAAAGACCCATGAAGACGACGACCCAGAACGAAGGCGCGGCGGCGCGACGCAGGGGCGAGCGCGGCGCGGCGATGCTGACGGCGATGCTGACCTCGATGCTGCTTCTGGTCGGCGGCGGCGCGCTGCTCGTCACGACCACGATGTCGGCGACCAACGCCATCGACTCGACCGCCGAGACGCAGGCCTACTACGCCGCCGAGTCGGGCATTCAAGCGTCGCTCGACGTCCTGCGCGGCAACATCCAGCCGAACCCCCTGCCCGCCGCGGCCGGCTCGGCGCTCAACGCCATCAGCTTCCGCCGCGCGCTCTATCGACGCACGCCGGGCGACACGTCCGTGCCCAGCTCGAACCGGCCCGACGACCCCGCGAACGACGCGCGCCTCTCGCGCTGGCTCAATTACAACGCGAACTTCCCCGACCGCGTCACGCTCAGCCCCAACTACAACCCCTTCACGGGGACGGCCTACAGCGTGACCGTCACCGACCCCGACCAGAGCGACCAGATACGCTTCTCGTCCGTGGGGCGCTTCATCTCGACCGCCGCGCTGCCCGCCGGCGTGACGATCTCCGCCGACGGCTCGCAGCTCGTCATCGTTGACGCCGGAAAGACCGTCACGCTGACCTACGTCCCGCGCGCCGCGACGAACGTCACGGCCTACCCGCCCGTCGCCTCCGACCTCGGAACGGTCACCGTCTCGGCCGCCGGGGCCGGCGTCACCGACCTCAACGCGGTCTTCGGCGGGAGCATGCCCCGTCTCAGAATCACGCTCGACCAGACCGACCCTTGGACGAGCAGCGCCATCCTCGAAGGACAGCTCTCCGGCACGGTCACGGTCACGGCCGGCGGCGCGGTCACGCCCGCCCTCTCGGTCGCCTTCCCCAACCCGCCGCAGCTGACGACGACCGGCGCGACCTACACGATGCCCAACGCGGCGCTCAACCTCAATGCGTTGAGCAACACCGTCCAATGCACGGTCGCCGCGCAAGACCCGCGCCGCCTCTACGTGCGTGCGGTCGGCTTCGGCCCGCGCGGCGCGCGCAAGGTGATGCGCGTCCTGCTCAACCGGAGCTTCTTCGACTTCACGCCGAACGCGACCGTCATGCTGGGGAGCGCCGAAGACGGCACGCCCTCGAACGTCTCCATCGGGCAGAGCAACGCCAAGACCTACACGGGCAACGACCTCGGCAACCCGCCGCAGCCCCCGCTCCCCGTCTTCGGGACGACGAGCGACGGCGACGACACCGCGACGACCACCAACATCGACGGCAGCAAGCCCAACACCGTCACGAGCGCATCCGAGAAGGTCGCGAAGATTGACAACAATAACCTCCCGAGCTTTTTGCAGAGCGCGGATCAGGCGCGCGCGCTTCTGACGACTTTGGAGACGACGGCGCGCAGCACGGGGCGCTACTTCACCTCTTCGCCTTCGACCTTCGGCACGACCGACGAGCCCGCCTTCACCTTCGTCGACGGCGACTGCGACCTGAGCGGCGGCGCGGGCCTGCTCGTCGTCACCGGAGAGCTGTCGCTCAGCGGCAACGTCAGCTTCGAGGGCATCATCCTCGTCCTCGGCGAGGGCGTGATGACCCGCTCGGGCGGCGGCAACGGCGACATCCTCGGCAGCATCGTCGTCGCCAAATTCGCGCGCACGTGGCCCGCCTCCGAAAACGGCCAGCCGCACCCGTTCCTCGCGCCGACCTTCGACACGAGTGGCGGCGGCGCGTCGACCGTCGGCTATAGCTCGACGGCCGTCAACCGCGCACTCAACGTGCTCGGCTTCCGCACGATGGGCTTCGCCGAACTTTAAAGCGCCGCCCCGGCGGCCGTTGAGAAATGAAGCGGGCGGCGTGTTA
>DASUNL010000090.1:0-2907 GCA_036277175.1 Pyrinomonadaceae bacterium
GAACTCGACGGGGTCGTCGGCGGACTCGTCCGCGACGCGCACCTCTTGGCCGTCATCTTCGAGGACTCCGAGTACCTGCCCGACATCGGCAAAGAGCCTTCGCAGTGGGTCGCCGTCGCGCGCCGCCCCGAAGACCTCGCGACGCTCCGACGCGACACGCGCTGGCTCGCCCTCGAAGAGACGCCGCGCCGCCGCTTCGTCGTCTGGACTGACGACTTCTCCGACATCCTGAGCGTCTTCAAACTGCAATGACAAACACGCGAAGCATCATCGTCGGCACGGCCGGACACATCGACCACGGGAAGACGGCGCTCGTGCGCGCGCTGACGGGCGTCGACGCCGACCGCCTGCCAGAGGAGAAGCGGCGCGGCATCACGATTGATTTGGGTTTCGCCGAGTTGGACTTGGGCGACGTGCGCGTCGGGTTCGTCGATGTGCCCGGCCACGAGCGTTTCGTCAAGAACATGCTCGCCGGGGCGCACGGCCTCGACCTCGTCGCGCTCGTCATCGCGGCCGACGAGGGCGTGATGCCGCAGACGCGCGAGCACTTCGACATCTGCAAGCTCTTGGGACTCAGCGCCGGACTCGTCGTCCTCACCAAGAGCGACACGGTTGACGAGGAGCTGCTCGAACTCGTCAAAGAGGAGGCGCGCGAGCTCGTCGCCGGGTCGTTTCTCGAAGGCGCGCCGGTCGTCGCCGTGAGCGCGCGCAACGGGGCGGGGCTGGAAGAGTTGAAGGCGAAGCTTCGCGAGGCCGCGCTCGGTGTGCGGCCTCGCTCGACGGAGACGGTGGCGCGTCTGCCGGTTGACCGGGCGTTCACGATGCGCGGCTTCGGGGCGGTCGTGACGGGCACGCTCGTCGCGGGCGAACTCGCCGAAGGGCAGGAGGTCGAGCTTCTTCCGGCGGGGCGGCGCGCGCGCGTGCGCGGGCTTCAGGTTCACGGCGCGGCCGTCGGGACGGCGGTCGCGGGGCAGAGGACGGCGGTGAACTTGGGCGGCGTCGAAGCGGCCGAGGTCTTGCGCGGGATGGTCGTCGCGCCGGCCGGGAGACTGCGGCCCACGCAAATCCTCGACGCGCGCGTCGAAGTCCTGCCCGGCGCGTCGCGACCTTTGCGCTCGCGCCAGCGCGTGCGTCTGCACTTGGGGACGGCAGAAGTTTTGGCGCGCGTCGCCGTGTTGGAAGAGTCGGGCGAGGTCGCGGCGGGCGAGCGCGGCTTCGCGCAGATCCGGCTCGAATCGCCGGTCGCGGCTCTACCGGGCGAGCGTTTCATCCTCCGCACCTACTCGCCGCAGCAGACCTTCGCGGGCGGCTCCGTCTTGGACGCGCACGCGCAGAAGCGACGTGGCGCGCGCGAGCGAGACGAGGCGCGCGCGCGTCTCGCTGCGCTCGAAGACGCGGACGCGCCGCGCAGGCTCGCGCTCACGGTCGAAGCGTTGGGGGCGCGCGGACTCGACCGCGCGGAGCTTGCCGCGCGGACGGGACTCTCGGACGCAACGCTCGACGCGGCGCTCGGCCGTTGTGAAAAGGAGGGCGCGCTCGTCGAGTGCGAGGGCGTCTACGTCGCGCGCGGGGTGTTGGGCGAGTTGGCGAAGGCGGCTCTCAAAGAGGTCGAGGCGTTTCACCGGCGCGAGCCTCTGGCGCGCGGGATGGCGCGCGAGCACTTGCGCGAGCGCGTGTTCACGCGGGCCGCTCAGGAAGTCTTTCGCGCGACGCTCGCGCGGGCCGAAGCTGCGGGCGCGCTCGTCGCGGATCGCGAGGTGGTGCGCGCCGCCGGGCACGACCTCGCGCTCACGGGCGAGGACGCGGCTTTGAGCGAGCGACTTGAGAAAGTCTACCGCGAGGCGTCGCTCGAAACGCCCGCGCTCGAAGACGCGCTCGCGCGTGCCGAGGGCGGGCGCGGCCGCGACGCCGCGCGCAAAATCCTTCAACGACTCATCAACGACGGCACGCTCGTCCGCGTCGCGGGCGACATGCTCTTCCACCGCGACGCGCTCGCGGAACTGCGCGCGACGCTACGCCGCTACGCGGAGGAGCGCACGACAGACCGCCTGATTGACGTGGCGGCCTTCAAGGAACTCTCCGGCGTCACGCGCAAGTACGCCATCCCGCTCCTCGAATACTTCGACCGCGAGCGCGTCACGCGCCGCGCCGGCGACAAGCGGCTGGTGCTGTAAAGCGGTCAGCACTGAGCGGTCAGCTTTCAGCTTTTATAGTGCGGACGAAAGAGGGCGTTGATTCGCTTCAGCCATCTTGCGCGCGGCGGCGGCCGTGAACTGAATGCTGAAAGCTGACTGCTGAGTGCTTTTAAAACCCTTGCTTTCGGGCGCGGGGCGGGCGTAACATAGGCGGCGCACTCAAGACGAACCGGCAGAAATCTCGTAAGCGCCTTATAACCCGGCAAAGTCAATTAAAAAGCGTCGTCGGCTTGATAACGGTTGGGCCTACACCTTTTTAACTTCACACGAACGCTGGAGGTTGAAGATGAAGAGCATGTTGGACATCGTGCTTGGGCTCGTCGGTCTGGCCGCGCTCGCGTTTGCGGTCTATCACTTCTACAAATTCGCTTCGCCGCCCGGCCCCGAGGGGCCGACGGGCCACCTCTGGATGGCGATTGGCGGCGCGGTCGTCCTCTGCGCCTGCGTGCTCGGCATCTTCCTCCGCCACTCGGGCGCGGAAGAGGAGATACACATTACGCAGTGAGCGCGCCGAGCGCGCACGCCTTCGTGCCCCGGACGCCGCCCGAGGCCGCGTCCCCGGCCGGACGCGCGCCGGAAACCTTTTTGACCACAGGGCCGCCCGCCTCCCCTCCGCGCTAGACTGACGGGGAGGCGGGCGGCCCTGTCTTCATCAATCCCACGACCTGACGGACGGACGGCACGCTCGGCGAGCGCCATCCGCCCGCGACGG
>DASUNL010000091.1:0-16619 GCA_036277175.1 Pyrinomonadaceae bacterium
TCAAACTCTTTCGGAGGAGAACCAAAGTGAGAAAGCACTTAGTCCCGTTGGCCGCGGCCCTCTTCGTCCTCGCCACGGCCGCGCACGCACAGAACACGACGACGACGACGAGCAGCGGCGACGACAACGCCTCGATTACGGGCAGCTCGACCGCGACAAACGCGCTGCGCGCTCAGGCGCGCCCGACCCCGTCGCCCGTCACGCCCGTCCGCCCGCTCTCCGAGGAAGACTTGCGCCGCCAGCGCGAGGCGAGCGCGCGCCGCGCGCAATCGGCGGCGACGGGCGACCCCGACGTGCTGCTCGACGTGCCGAACCTCTCGGTGGACGAGATTACGCTCAAGGTCAAAAACCTTCGCGCGCGCGTCTCTCTGGACGCGCGGCTCGCCAACCTCCTACAACTGACGGCGGGTGCGGAGGCCGGCATCGACGAAGTCGATTTGACGATTAAGGGCGTCAAGGCCGAGCTGCTCCTGAAGGTCAGGCTCGACAACGTCGCCGCCATCATCGACCGCACGCTGACGACGATTGACCGCAACCCGCAAATCCTCGAACGCCTGTTGCAGAGCGTCGACAACACCGTGGGCACGGTGGGCGGCGTCGCCAACACGGCGCTTCAGCCGGGCGGCGTCGTCGACCGCACGGTCGGAACCGTCGGGCAAACGCTCTCGAACGTTACGCAGCCCGGCGGGCTTCTCAGCCAGACCGTCAACACGCTCGGCCAGACCGTGCAGCGCACGGTCGACCGCACGGGCAACATCGTCGAGCGCACGCTCGACACGGCCGGCACGGTCGTCGGCCAGCGCACGGTCGGCAACGTCTCAAGCCTCAACGTGCTGAGCGAGACGCCCGGCTCTACGGGGCAGCTCATCCGGCGCGTGACCGACACCTCCGGCGCGGTCATCGAGTTGACGCTCGACACGGCGGGCCGCGTCATCAACTCCCGCGTCGTCAGTCAGGCGACCGGCACACGCCCGCAACCGTAACTTAGAGCGCGGAATGCGGGTCGCGGATTGCGTATGATGAGAGGGACGCTGACCGAAATCAGCGTCCCTCTCATCTGTCAGTAAAACCGCATTTCGCAATTCCAAATTTCACATCTCAGATTTAATAGTCCGCAACTTTCTGCAACCCGGCGGGCGTGGCGCGCGTGTAAGGACGCGCGTCGGTCGGGCGCGGTTGCGCGGCGCGCGCGGCGCGCGTTATGCTTGGTCACGTCGGGCAGTAGTGCCGCTCGCTCCCTTTCGGCCGCCCCCTTGAAAGCGAAAGTTCTGAAGTGATCGCCGGACTCAACCTCTCAAGCCACCCCTTCCGCAACCGCACGCTGCCTTGGACGGTCGCGTTCGCCGTCTCGCTCGTGTCTCTGGTCGCGCTCGTCCTGTTCATCACAGAGGCCAGCCGCGTCCGCTCGCAGGCGGACGTCGCCGAGCGCAGCGTCGCCGAGATGCGCCGCGAGAAGAGCGGACTCGAAGAGCAGGCGGCCGAAGTCAGGCAGTCAATCCCGCCCGAGCAGATGCGCACGCTCGAAGCCGCGCACACGCTCGTCGGGCGCAAGAGCTTCTCATGGTCGCAACTCTTCGCCGACCTCGAAGCCTCGATGCCGTCGAGCGTCCGCGTCTCGCGCATCAGCGTCCGCGAGGTGACGCAGCGCGGCGGGCAGACGCGCGCCGAACTAGAGATGACGGTCGTCGGCCGCACGCCCGCCGACGTGACCGGGATGATTGCCGAGATGGGTCGCGCAGGGGCTTTCTCGGCCATGCCCATCACAGAGAGTTTGAAGACCGGGCGCGGCGAGGCCGGATACGAGTGGACGCTCAGGGTCAGCTACGCGCAGCGCGCGCGCGGCGAGGGCGGCGGCGAAGGCGACAACGTGGCGGCGCGCTAAAGGGCCGGGAGGAGTTTTGCAGGAAGACCCGAAACATCCGGGAGCGGGCGGGCGCGACGGGCGCGGCGCGGAGTTGCGCGCGCGCCTCGCCAAGTTTCGCGGGCAGCACCAGCGAAGCTTTCTCGGCGTCCCCGAAATCATCGCGCTCTCGGCCGCCGGCCTCCTGCTCTTCGCTGCGCTCGCCTCCTACTTCCTCCTCCTCCGCCCGCAGCGCACGCGCCTCAACACCTTGCGCGAAGAGCAGGCGCGACTCGAACGCGGACTGCGCGAGGCGAAGACCGGCGTCGAACAATTCACGAGCACGCAAGCGAGCGTCGAGGCCATCCTCCGCAGCCTCGAAGAGTTCGAGACGCGACACCTCGGACAGAACACGCAAGGCAGCACGGCTCTCATCGAGGAGCTGAACCGCCTCATCCGCCGCCACAACCTGCGCATCAGCGGCGGGCTGGCCTTCACCGCGTTCGAGGTCGTGCAGGAAGCAGACCCGCAACGCCAGCGCCAGCAGCAGACGGCCTCCGCGTCGAAGCCGATTCAGGACGTCTTCCCCGGCACCGGCATCTCCATCTCGGTCGAGGGCACTTACCCCTCCCTGCGCCGCTTCATCCGCGACGTGGAGGCCGACCCGCAGTTCATCGTCATCAACTCTATCGAGTTGGAAGGCGTGACCGACTCGGCGTCGCGCATGCCGGGCGCGTCGCCCGAAGTCGCGCCCGACGGCACGGCCATCGTCGCGCCCGCGCCGACGACGGCGCGCGGCACGCTCGTCTCCCTGCGTCTCGACATGGCCGCATACTTCCGACGCCCCGGCGCATCATACGAGCAGCCGGCCGACGGCGAAGCGCCCTCGCCCTCGCGCTGACGTTCGCGACGCGCGAGGCAGGCAACGCAAAGTTTTTCGCTATGGCACTCTTCGAAGGCAAAACTCCCGCGGAGCGTAACAAGACGATTGCGGCCGTCGTCCTCGGCGCGCTCGCGCTCCTGTTCCTCGGGCGCATGCTCTTCGGAGGGTCGGGCGCGAAGACGGCCACGACGAACACCAACCGTCAGACCGCGAGCCGCAACGCGAACACGAGCGCGGCCGTCGCGGCGCGTCAGGCCGAGGCCGAGCGCATCGAGATCGCCCCGCAGCGCGTCGTCTACGAGCGCACGTCCTACGACGGCGGCGAGCCGGGCCGAAACATCTTCGCCTACCACGTGCGCCCCGTGGGGACGCCGAAGCCGTCTGTCGAAGTCCCGACGCCCGAGCCGACCCCGACCCCGCCGCCGCCGCTCCTGCTCTCGGGCCTCGCGCCGCAGAGCGTCTACGCGCAGACCGCCGAGTTCGACTTGCAGGTCGCGGGCGACAAGTTCACCCCGACCGCGCGCGTCTACGTCGAGGGGCAAGAGATTGCGACCGAGTTTCGCGGCCCGCAGACGCTCGCGGCGAAAGTGCCCGCCCAGCTCATCCAGTCGCCGGGCGTGCGTCAGGTCGAAGTCCGCACGCCCGACGGCCTGCTCTACTCGAACACGGCGACGCTCAACATCATGCCCGCGCCCGTGCCGAACTACACCTTCATCGGCTACATCGGCCGCCAGCGTTACAACAACGAGGGCGCGCTCCTCAAAGACCAGCGCGGCGAGCTGCACAACGTGCAGATTAACGACACCGTCGGCGGCCGCTTCCGCATCACGGGCATCTCGGCGCGGGCCGTCGATCTGGTGGACAAGGAGTTGAACATTAAGCACTCGCTGCCTTACGTCGAGAAGGGCACGACGAGCAGCGGCTCCATACGCAACATCCCGCAGCCGCCGCCACCACAGCCGGAAGTTGAGGAAGAGGGTGAGGGAGAGCCTGAACCATAGCGCGGCCGACGCGCGCGCGCGCCGTGGCGAAGGCGGCTACGCCCTCGTTGCGCTTCTGGCGCTGATGACCGTGCTCGCCATCTCGATGACGGCGGCCGCGCCGAGCCTGCGCCAGCAGTCGTTGCGCGAGCGCGAGCAGGAGGCCATCTATCGCGGCGAGGAGGTGGCCGACGCCATCGAGCAGTTCGCGCGCGCCAAAAACGGGCAGCTCCCGAAGTCGATGGACGAACTGCTCGAAGGCATCCCCGTCGGCACGAAGAAGGTACAAATCCTGCGCGCCTCGGCCGCTCGCGACCCGCTTTCGAGCACCGGCGAGTGGCGTCTGCTCCAGCCGCGCGGCCGCGAGATGGTCGCGTTCCAACAGGCCCTCGTCTTGTACATGGAGGGCCGCCCGCTCCCGCAGCCGCAGGGCATCGACGTCTGGAAGACCCGTTACCGCGTGCAGGTCACCGGCATCACCGACCTCGGCAAGGAGGGCGAGGAGCCGCCCGGCGGCGAAGACGATTCGACGAACGCGAACGTCCCCTTCGTCGGCGTCGCCAGCCGCAGCCAGCGCGCCTCCGTCCTCACCTATTACGACATCGAACGACACGACCACTGGGTCTTCACTCCGCTCTTCCGCTAACCCTCAAGCCAAATAAATTTTTCACGACACGCGACGGCGCTCGCGCGTCGATGCGTGCGCTCACACATCGTCGAGGACGTGCGCGAGTATGTCAGCGACGCGCTCGCGTGAGAGTGCGCGCGTGTAAGGATGGAAAATTTTTCATTAAGTTGTTGACAAGCGTTTGTAATGTGTTTATATATCACCACATGTTGTGCGCCGTTCACTCTAGGCCACAAGAAAAATTTTGACACAGCATCTTGTGGTCAGAACCAACTCAGAAAAGGAGCAGCAACAAACTATGGCAACTAAGAAGGCAGGAAAGAAGGGCGGTTCCAAGGGCGGTTCCAAGGGCGGCGCGAAGGGCGGCGCGAAAAAGGGCGGCGCCAAGAAGAGCGGCTCGAAGAAGCGGTAGTCAGTCGTCAACCAGCAGTTACCTCAACCTTAACCTTCAACAGGCGCACACCACAATCTGCACCCCTCCGGGGGCTGACAAAAAGGACGGCCGCTGCAATCAACTGCGCGCCGTCCTAATTCTTTTTGAGCAGTTAGCGTTCAGCAGTCAGCTTTCATTTTCTTCCCGACGGTTCGAGTTAAAGTTAATCCGCTTGCTCGCTCACAGACAAAAAGCTGACCGCTGATTGCTGACCGCTGAACGCTGATTGCTGAACGCTTCCGATGCTTCACGTCGCGCTCGTCGAGCCGGAGATACCGCCCAACACGGGCAACGTCGCGCGCCTGTGCGCGGCGACGCGGACGCCTCTGCACATCGTCGGCGCGACGGGCTTCCGCCTCGACGACCGCGCCGTGCGCCGCGCCGGACTCGACTACTGGCCCGAGGTCGATTTGCGCCGCCACCGCGACGTGGCCGCGCTCCACGCGGCGCTCGCCGGCGCGCGCTTCCTCTACCTGACGACGAAGGCCGAAATCTCCTACGCCGAATGGCAGTTCTCCGAAGGCGACTGCCTCGTTTTCGGGCGCGAAACGCGAGGTTTGCCCGAGGAACTCCTGCGCGCCAACCGCGAACGCTGCCTGCGCATCCCCATCCTCAACCCGGCGGTGCGCAGCCTCAACCTCGCCACGGCCGTCGCCGTCGTCCTCTACGAGGCGCTGCGCCAGACGGGCGCGCTCGAAGGGCAGTGACGACTAGACACAGAGGCAGTGACGAGTGACAAGTGACGAGTGACAAGTTAAACTCCCCTTTTAAATAGACACTGACAAAGGAAACCGAGCAAGCGGCGACGGCGAGGCTTGTCCTTATCTCGTCGCTCGTCACTTGTCACTCGTCACTGACTTTTTATGCTTCGAGAAGACATCCGCAACATCGCCATCATCGCGCACGTCGATCACGGGAAGACGACTCTGGTCGACGCGATGCTCCGCCAGTCCGGCACGTTCCGCGAGAACGAGCAAGTCCGCGAGCGCGTCATGGACTCGATGGACTTGGAGCGCGAGCGCGGCATCACCATCATGGCGAAGAACACTTCGGTGCGCTTCGGCGACGTGAAAATCAACATCGTCGACACGCCGGGCCACGCCGACTTCGGCGGCGAGGTCGAGCGTGTGCTGAAGATGGTTGACGGCGTGATGCTGCTCGTCGACGCGGCCGAAGGCCCGCTCCCGCAGACGCGCTTCGTTCTGCGCAAGGCACTCGAAGCGAAACTCCCGGCCATCGTCGTCGTCAACAAGATCGACCGGCAGGACGCGCGCCCCGAAGAGGTGGTCAACGAAATCTACGACCTCTTCATCGACCTCGACGCGACCGACGAGCAGATAGAGTTCCCAGTCCTCTACGCCGTCTCGCGCGAAGGCGTTGCGAAGCGGAACCTCGCCGACGAGTCACGAAATTTACGCCCGCTCTTCGACCAGATAGTCGAGACCATCCCCGCGCCCAAGGCGCTGCGCGCCGACGTCCTGCAACTGCTCGTCGCCAACCTCGACTACAGCGAGTACGTCGGCCGTCTCGCCATCGGCCGCATCTACTCCGGCGAGATAGCGGCGGGCGACACCGTCGCCGTCGTCAAGCGCGACCGCTCAATCGAGAAGCTGCGCGTCAAGGAGTTGTACGCCTTCGAGGGGTTGAAGCGCGAGGCCGTCGAGCGAGCACGCTTCGGCGAGATAGTCGCGCTCGCAGGGATGGAGGCCATCGAGATCGGCGAGACCGTGACGTCGGCCGAAAGTCCCGCGCCGCTCCCGACCATCGCGGTGGACGAGCCGACCATCTCGATGATCTTCGGCGTCAACACGTCGCCCTTCGCGGGTAAGGAGGGCAAGTACGTCACTTCGCGGCAGATCATGGAGCGGCTCGACAGGGAACTGCTGTCGAACGTCGCCATCCGCGTCGAGCCGACCGACTCGCCCGACCAGTTCAAGGTGTCGGGAAGGGGCGAGCTGCAACTCGCCATCCTCATCGAGATGATGCGGCGCGAAGGGTACGAGCTACAGGTGTCGAAGCCCGAAGTCATCACGCGCCGTGACGGCGAGCAGTTGATGGAACCCATCGAGCAGGTCGTCGTCGATTGCCCGGAAGAGTTTATCGGCGTCGTGACGGAGGCTTTGGGGCGGCGCAAAGGTCAGATGACGAAGATGGTCAACCACGGGACGGGGCGCGTGCGGCTTGAGTTCGAGACGCCTTCGCGCGGCCTCATCGGGTTTCGTAACGAGTTCCTGACCGAGACGAAGGGGACGGGGCTTTTGAACACACTGTTCCTGCGCTGGGGGCCTTGGCAGGGCGCTCTGCGTGGGCGGACGACCGGCTCTCTCGTGGCCGACCGCGTGGGCGAGGCGACGACCTTCGCGCTCTTCAATCTACAGGAGCGCGGCACGATGTTCATCCGCCCGAACACGAAAGTTTACGAGGGGATGGTCGTCGGCGAGAACGCGCGGCCGGTGGACTTGGACGTGAACATCATCAAGGAGAAGAAGCTCACCAACATGCGCGCCTCGACCGCCGACGAGGCGATGCGCCTCGTCCCCGTCAAGGAGATGTCTCTGGAGCAGGCGCTCGAATTCATCGCCGACGACGAGCTGGTCGAGGTCACGCCCGCCTCCATACGCCTGCGCAAGCGCGTGCTGGCGTCGAACCTGCGGCCGAAGAAGAAAGAGTCTTAAGCGCGCGTGTCTTTAACACGTCGGCGCGTTGACATGGTAGACAAAAGTTAACGTACTCGAACTCGCGCGCCATCTTCGCCTCAGTCCTCAACTTCATTCACTTCTTCGCCCGCACCCTCGTCCGTATTCTCGTTCGCGCCTTCGGTCTCGCCTTCGTCCTCCTCCGGGTCGTACTTCTCGTAGCCCGTGGCGTCGTCGTAGTAGTAAGCGCCGGGGCGTGGCTTGCGCGTCGCGCTCGCCGGCTCGTCGCATTCCGAGCGCGCGCCCTCGTCCGGTTCTCTGGTATCATCCGAAGGCTCGTTCATTCCCGCTCTCCCCGAAATCAGATGTGCGAATAATCTCGCGGCGCGCGCCGAGCGCGTTGGGCCGCCCCGCAGGGCGGGTGTATCACGACGCGCGCCCGCGTGGCAAAAGATTCGAGAGGGACTTGAAAAAGACGATGAGACGTAAAGGCAACAGCGCGGCGCTCGCGCTTCTCTTGGCGGCCGCTCTGCTCGCGCCGCACGCGGCCGCCGTGGCCTCGGCGCAAACGCCCGCGCCCGAAAAGTTCGAGCTGACGGTCGACGGCATCATGCGCGGCCCAGACGTGGTCGGCTACGCGCCGGTCAGCGTCTACTGGTCGCGCGACGGCGCGCGCGTCTACTTCCGCTGGAAGCGCGCGGGCGAGCCGCGACTCAAAGAGCCTGACCTCTACACGGTCGGGCGCGACGGCGCAGGTCTTCGCAAGCTCTCGGAGGAGGAGGCGCGGCAAGCGCCGCCCGCGTCCGGCGACTTGTCGAAGGATAAGACGCGGACGGTCTTCGTCGAGGACGGCGACGTCTTTCTCTACGACCACGCGCGCGGCGAGCGCCGTCAGGTGACGCGGACTGTCGACGCGGAGACGAACGCGCGCTTCACGCGCGACGGCCGGAGCGTCTACTTCACGCGCCAGAACAACCTCTATCTCCTCTCGCTCGACACCGGCGCGCTCGAACAGTTGACCGACATCCGGAGCGGCGGCGGGGGCGGCGGCGCGCCGCCGCGCGGGACGGAGAGTCAGGAGTATGTGAAGCGCGAGGAGCGTGAGCTGCTCGGCGTCGTCGACGAGCGCGCCGAGTATCGACAGCAGCAGGAGGCCAAGCGCCGCCAGCGCGAGCGACGGCGGACGTTCCCCGTGCCGACCGGGCAGACCGTCAACTTGACGCTTTCGCCCGACGGCCGCACGGTCGTCGCCGCCGTCACCGAGCAGGGTGGCGGCGCGCGCACGACGATTGTGCCGAGCTACGTCACCGAGTCGGCTTACACCGAAGACATCCCCTCGCGCACGAAGGTCGGCGACACGCAGGGGCGGACGCGCATCGCGCTCATCTCGGTCGAGACGGGCGAGGCGAAGTGGGTCGACCACGGGCAGCGCGCCGAGGTCGCGCCGACGGTTCGCGCGCGCACCGAGGCCAACGCGACCGAAGAGGCCAGCCGCGAGAGCGGCGCGGCCGAGGCGCAGCAGACGCAAGGTCAGCAAAGCTCTCAACAACAACAACAGCAGACCGCGCAACAGCAAACAGCGCAGCAGACGCAAGGTCAACAACAGACGCAGACGCAGGGACAGCAGACGCAAGGACAGCAAGGCGCGCAAGCCCCGCGCCCGCCCGCGCAGACGCAGCAGTCGCAGCAGACCGAGACGACGCAGTCGTCGCCGACGCGCGACCGAGACGTGCAGCTCTTCCAGCTTCAGTGGTCTGAGGACGGCACGCGCGCCGCACTGCTCGCGCGCGCGGCCGACAACAAAGACCGCTGGGTCTTGCTGCTCGACCCGGCGACGGCGAAGACGCGCGTGCTCGCGCGCATACACGACGACGCATGGGTCGGCGGCCCCGGCTCGTTCACCTTGGGCTGGCTCGCGGACAACCGCACGGTCTACTTCCAGTCCGAGCGCGACGGCTTCTCGCACCTCTACGCGGCTTCCGCCGAAGGGGGCGAGCCGCGCCAACTCACGTCGGGCCAGTTCGAGGTCTCCGACGTGCGCCTCTCCGAAGACAAGACGAAGTTCTTTTTCACTTCGAGCGAGGGCAGCCCGTTCGAGCGACACCTCTACACGATGCCGGTCGCGGGCGGCGCGCGCACGCGCCTGACCTCAATGTCCGGCAACAACCAAACGGAAGTCTCGCCCGACGAAAAGTCGCTCGCCGTCATACGCTCCTACAGCAACCGCCCGCCCGAACTCTACGTCGCCCCTCTGCGCGCTGGTGCGGAGGCCAAACAGGTGACGACCTCGCCGCGCCCCGACTGGCTCGCGCACAACTGGATAGAGCCGCCCATCGTCAGCATCAAGGCGCGCGACGGCGCGACCATCCACGCGCGCATCTACAAGCCCGCCAACTACCGTCGCGGCGGCCCGGCCGTCATGTTCGTCCACGGCGCGGGCTACTTGCAGAACGTGCACAAGTGGTGGAGCACTTACTACCGCGAGTACATGTTCCATCACCTACTGATGGAGCGCGGCTTCCTCGTCTTAGACATCGACTATCGAGGAAGCGCGGGCTACGGACGCGACTGGCGCACGGGCATCTACCGGCACATGGGCGGGAAGGACTTGACCGACCACGTCGACGCGGCGCGCTACCTCGTCGCCGAGCACGGCGTCGACCCCAAGCGCGTCGGCATCTACGGCGGCTCTTACGGCGGCTTCATCACCTTCATGGCGATGTTCACCGAGCCGGACGTGTTCGCGGCGGGCGCGGCGCTTCGGCCCGTCACCGACTGGGCGCACTACAACCACCCCTACACGTCGAACATCCTCAACACGCCGCAGGCCGACCCCGAGGCCTACAAGCGCAGCTCGCCCATCTACTTCGCCGAAGGTCTGAAAGGCGCGCTCCTCATCTGTCACGGCATGGTCGACGTTAACGTCCATTTCCAAGACACCGTCCGCCTCGTCCAGCGCCTCATCGAGCTGCGCAAAGAGAACTGGGAGCTGGCCGTCTACCCCGTCGAAGACCACTCCTTCGAGCGCGCCGACAGTTGGGCCGACGAATACAAACGCATCCTCAAACTGTTCACCGACAACCTACAACCCGACGCCGGCCCGACGCCCGCCGGAGGCCCCTCTAATCCGCGCGTCCGCTAGCCGACAAGACTACCCCGAGACGTAACACCGCCCGCTATCTTTCACACAGGATAGCGGGCGTCACTTTCGCACCCTTGAGTCTATCGGCGGACGGCAGTTTAATTCGGAGCGTGGTTCTGTTCAGGGCCGGGAAATGAGGGTAAGCTGCCGTGCAGGCGGCCCGGTCATGCACATCTGCGAGCGCGTCAGGCCGAGTGTCGGGGCCTCTGCCGCCTGATTGCGGAGTTAGGCCGAACCCTCCGGCACAATATGCGTTAGGCCTTTATTATGTGTAACGTATTAGGGGAAGGCAAAAACAAATGCGTAAAATTCTCATCCTCATCGCGGGCTTGTCCTTCTGGGCGGCTCCCGCAAGCATTGGCGCAACACTCTTTCAAACCGGAAAGATTGCTAAGCCGTGTCCCGTTCATAAGATATATGTCGCCGAATTCGGCAATGACCCGAGACATGTCAACTTCCGCCTTTTCTTAGAGAAGTGGCTCTCGAAAAAGAAGTTTACAGTAGTCAAAAAGCCGGAGGACGCCGACGCTGTTCTAACGGGGACACTGTCAATCAGCAGCGGCAGTAAACATAGCAACCTGACCTTCAAAGACGCCGAGCTTAAAACTGCTAACGGGGGTAGCGCTTGGCACGGCAACTTCGATATTACGACTAAAAACGCCTTCGGCTGGCTCGGCAGGGGGCACATCGAGAATGGCGCTAAACGGATCGCGGAGAATATCCGAGCGTCATGTAAATGAAGCAGCTTAGGAAGGGATCGGTGAGGCGCGTCAATAAGGTTTCATACCCCGCCGAGGCCTAGCAACGGCATGCACCCGACCGCGAGTTAGCGAGTCTCTCATCGCTAGGCTTGGCCGTATCACAGTCGTGTGCGCGGCGGGTGATGCCGGGCGTTAGGCGGCTATCATCTATAAAGAGTCATCGGGTCTACTTCATGTCATCGTTCCTCGGCCACGGTTTAGCCGCTTACACGCTCTTCTCCCTCGACCGACGGAAGTGGCCTTCCACGCGCCGGAGAGCGATGTGGCTCGGGTGGCTCGTGGTGCTCGCCTCCGCGCCCGACATCGATTACCTCGTGCCCGCGCTCCGCTCGCCCGCTCATCAGGGGAGCAGGATCACACACTCCATCGCCTTCAGCCTGATCCTGCCGCTGTCAACCGTCGGCGTGCTTTACTTCGTGAAGGGTCTAAAAAGTCAACGCAGGTTGTTGAGCATTTGCGCCGTGCTGGCCGGATTGTCGCACTTGGTCCTGGATTTTCTGGTCGGCGTGACACCCTTACCGCTGCTCTGGCCGCTCGCCTCGACGGCTTTCTCTTCGCCGGTCGGCATCCTGCCGAGCGCGGGCCGGATACAATTATCGAATTACTATTTATACAGGAACGTGCTCATCGAGGTCGGCGTATTAGCGCCGATCTGTTACGTCGCGAGGGCGTTATACCTCGGTGAGAGTGGCATCCGGAACAGAGCGATGATGTTAATATTGCTGCTGGTCGCGGGATGTTTTGTGGCGTGGTCAGTAAGTTTGAGCAGGTGATAAGCGGCGCGTCGCTGCGTGCGTCGGCGCGCCTGACAACGGCATTCACCCAACCGCGACTCAGTGGGTCTTTTATCGTTAGCTCGGCTGGTTTAGAGGTTGAGTGCGCGGCGGCTGATGCCGGGCGTTGATTTATGAATTTTGAATTATGAGTATTTCTTCGAGACTTAACCGGCTTCATTCGCGGGTGAAGGAAAACAGATGGCTTTGGCTTTTTTCGATTTTTTGTCGTCTCGCTTTGGCGGCCGGTTTTTTCCCTTCGGGGATGGTCAAAATTGTTGGCGAGCGGTTCGCCAGCGGCTTATCCGTAAATCATCCGATGGGGCATTATCTGGAAGCCCTGCATCATACGGGCTATTACTATACGTACATCGGCGTCGTGCAAGTGGCGGCGGCGATTATGCTGCTGATTCCGCGCACGGTAACGCTCGGCGCATTTCTCTATTTTCCCATCATCCTGAACATTTGTATCCTCACGTATGCGGTGCGTTTTGACGGCTCGCTTTTTACCGCGCCTTTGATGGTGCTGGCTAATTTGTATCTTCTCGGCTGGAATTATGAGCAGTGGAAATACATTCTTCCGTTTAATCGTCCGGCAAATGACGATGACGCAACAAAGCAGAAAAGCCTTGAGAGCTATACGCAAACTCAGGGAAGCGCGGGTCAGCGTGCCGTCTTTTCCCGGTACGGAATACGCTCACTTTATGCGCGTTTCCGCAATTTTCTCAAACAGCTTTTTAACGATAAGTTCCCGGCGCTTTTCTTCGCCGGAGTGTTTGCCGCCGTCGTCATTTTCGTGGTGGGCATCCCGAGCCTTTACAGTATTAAGCCGCGCAACACTCTACCGCAGTGTCTAAGACAATTTAGAAACACCAACCGAACCCAAGCCGGTGAAAAGTTCTGCGATTGCATTCATACAAACGGCGAACCGCTCGACAAATGTATGAACGAATTCTTCAGCGCGCCGGATGATATCAACCAAACATCGTAGAAGAATTTGACAGCGCGCATTCCGAACGTTGTAGAAGCGGAAACAATCTCCTCAAACTGTTCACCAACAATCTACAACCCGACGCCGTCACGTCGACGTGTGGACGGCGCGTCGCCGGCCGAGAGTCACAGGGCGCGACGGAGACTTTTTGAGATGGACGCTACTTGGAGAACGATCCTCTGGCGGCAGTTCGGGGCGAGCATCGACATGCTCGAAAACGCCGTGCGCGCGTGCCCCGAAGAGTTGTGGGGCGACCGCACGAAGAACCCTGAGTTCTGGTACGTCACTTATCACACGCTCTTCTGGCTCGACTTTTATCTCACCGGCAAGGAGGAAGGGTTCGCGCCGCCGCCTCCGTTTACGCTCGACGAGTTCGACCCGGCGGGCGTCCTTCCCGAGCGCGTCTACACGAAGCAAGAGATGCTCGACTATCTCGCGCGCGGACGCGAGAAGTGCCGCGCTGTGCTGAACGATTTGACGGACGAGCGGGCCGGCGAACACTGCGCGTTCCCTTGGGGCGAGCTGAGCTTCGGTGAGCTACTGCTCGACAACATGCGCCACGTCCAGCACCACACGGCGCAACTCAACCTCATCCTCCGGCAGCAGACCGATTCGGCCCCCCGCTGGGTCGCGATGACGAAACGCGAGCTTTAGGCGCGCGCGACGTCCGTCGCGGACGCGCGCCGCGCAGCTAGCACACTCTTGCAGCCTCGCCGCGCCTTCGGCCTTTGACAAAGCGGGCCGTCGTGATTAAGGTTGACGTCTTCACATCGTGACAGCTGAATATTTCCGGAAGGAGACTCTGGGCAGAAGAGCTTATGGCTAAGTCTGGGCACAAGGGCGTCAGTCGCATTGACAGTCCGCAAAAGAAAATGCACGGCTGGTACGTGCGCGTCAGGTTCGACAAGCAAACCAAGGCGAAGTTCATCCCCGACAAACTCTACGGCGGGCGCGAGGCCGCGCTTGAGCGGGCCGTCGCCTTCCGCGACGAGTTCGAGCGCGAGTTGGGCAAGCCGCGCACCGACTGGGTCATCGTCGGCAGCAACCCGCGCAACCGTGGGGGCGTCGCGGGCGTCCGTCGCGCCGTCAAGAAGTACAAGGGCAAGGACGGCAAGGTCTACGAGAACGAGGTCTACGAGGTCTCCTGGAACGCCGGCCGCGAGCGGCGCGGGCGCACCTCCGTCTCCATCCGTAAGTACGGAGAGGCGCGCGCGTTCCGCATGGCGTGCGCCATCCGCCGCGAGAAGGAGCGGCAGATGTACGGCGAGCCGGTCGAAGGGAAGTGGGCCGGCGCGCTCGGCAAACTCTGCGCCGCGTAAGACGACAAACGCCGCATCGCGTAAGACGACACGCGCGCTCGTCGCTCATCCGCGCGGCGCGCGTTGCGCGAAGGGCCGCAACGCCTGATGTCTTCGCTTGAGCTGCCGAAGCTGTACGCGATTACGGACGCGCGACTCTCGGGACGCACGCACGCCGAGCAGGTCGCGCGTCTCGTCGAAGGCGGCGCGCGTCTCATCCAACTGCGCGAGAAGCATCTGTCCCCGCGCGAGTTCTGCCGCGAGGCCGAAGCCGCTCTGAAGGTCGCACGCGACGCGGGCGCGACGCTCGTCGTCAACGATCGCGTGGACATCGCGCTCGTCGTCGGCGCGGACGGCGTGCATCTCGGCCAAGACGACCTCTCGCCCGAACACGCGCGAAGTCTCCTCGGCCGCGCGGCCGTAGTCGGCTACTCGACGCACAACGTCGCGCAAGCGACGGAGGCCGCGCGCCTCCCCGTCACTTACGTCGCCATCGGCCCGGTCTTCGACACCACCTCGAAAGAAAATCCCGAACAGACAATCGGACTCGAAGGCGTGCGACGCGCGCGCGCCGTCGTGGGCGCGACGCCGCTCGTCGCCATCGGCGGCATCACGCTTGAGAACGCCGCCTCAGTCTTAGAGGCCGGGGCCGACTGCGTCGCCGTCATCGGCGCGCTCGTCGCGCCCGCCCGCGACCCCGCCGACATCACCCGCCGGACGCGCGAAATGCTCGCCTCGCTCTCCCTCCACTAAACCCTGAAGCTCCAATAAGTGTTGGAATAGTACGAGTTAAAAGTTTAAACTTGCTTTTTACCACGTTTTACGCGAGAATGCCTTGAGCGCCCTTGCTCGGCCTCCCGGCGAGTCGGGCGCGTCCCCCGACCACCGTCCACGCCTTCCGTTTTCTTCCACCAGAGGAGCGACAGATTCACTCCATGAGTTACTTCGACCTGCCGCCGCTCATCGAGCAGATGCTCTCGATCTCGGACAAGATCAGCGACCTCAACTTCTCGGTCGGGCAGCCGCCGCAGGTCGAGATCAACGGCAAGCTGACGGCCGTCCGCCCCGACGGGCTTGAGCGTCTGTCGCCCTACCAGACCGAAGTCATCGCGATGACGCTGATGCGCGGAAACCCCGAGGCCGCGCAGAGACTCATCCACACCGGCTCGTCAGACCTCAGCTACTCGCTCCCTTCGCGCACGCGCTTCCGCGTCAACATCTTCCAGCAGCGCGGGACTTACTCCATCGTCATGCGCGTCATCCCGACGCGCGTCCCCTCGCTCGAATCGCTTGAGCTGCCGGAGCAGCTCGCCGACATCTCGGAGCTGCGCAACGGCATCGTGATGGTCACGGGGCCGACCGGCGCGGGCAAGTCTTCGACGCTCGCCGCCGTCATCGACCTTATCAACCAGCGACACCAGTTCCACATCGTCACCATCGAAGACCCCATCGAGTTCCTGCACGCGCACAAAAGCTCGACCATCAACCAGCGCGAAATCGGGACCGACGCCAAAGACTTCCCGTCGGCGCTGCGCGCGGCCCTGCGCCAAGCGCCGAAGGTCATCCTCATCGGCGAGATGCGCGACTACGAGACGACCGAGATCGCGCTCGAAGCGGCCGAGACGGGCCACCTCGTGCTCTCGACCCTGCACACCATCGACGCCTCTAAAACCGTCGACCGCCTCATCGGCCTCTACCCGAAGAACGAGGAGCAGGTCATCCGCACGCGGCTCGCGCAGACGTTCCGTTACATCGTCTCGCAAAGACTCATCCCGCGCGCCGACGGGCGCGGGCGCGTCGCGGCCGTCGAGATTCTGAAGGCGACGCCGCGCACGCGCGAGTACATCAGCGAGGGCGAGTCGCAGGGCAAGTCTCTGCTCGACGCGATGCGCGACGGCAAGATCGACGGGATGCAGGAGTTCGACTACGTCATCAAGGAGATGATCGAGCGCGGGACGATTACGCTCGAAGACGGGCTGGCGTTCGCCACTAACCCGAACAACCTGACGCTTGCGCTCAAGGGCATGTCGGCGGCCGAGGAGTTCCTGACCGGCCCCGGCGCGTCGAGCCAACAGGCCGCATACGTCGCGCGCCCCGTCGCCGCGCCGCGCGCCACCTCCAGCCCCTCGATGCTCGACATGATTGACTAAATGAGTTTTCAGTTTTCAGACGCGGAAGCTGGAAACCGAAAACTGAAAACCGAAAACTGAAAACTGAACTATGATTGTCACCTGCACGAATTGCTCGACGCGGC
>DASUNL010000092.1:0-6196 GCA_036277175.1 Pyrinomonadaceae bacterium
CCCGAACTGTTTTTGCTGAATGCTGACCGCTACTGCTCTCGAATGACCCCGCGCTCGCGCAGGAGGTCGCGCAGGTGCGCGATGGCGCGCGAGTGGAGGCGCGAGACCCACGACTTGGTGACGCCGAGGCGCACGGCCAACTCCGTCATCGAGATATGTTTGAAGTAGAGCGCGTCGAGCAGTTGCTGCTCGTCCTCGGAGAGTTCCTGCACGACGCCCAAGACGATGCGCACCAGCTCGCGCTCCTCGATCTTCTCCATCGAGAGCGCGTGCGGGTCGGCCACTTCGGGGACGGCGTCGCTGCCGAGCGAGAGCAGGTAGACGGGGATGAGCGCGTCGATGAGCGTCTGCGCCGTGGCAATCTCGTCCTCGACCGAAGAGCCGACGGCCGCGTCGCCGGTTGCGTCGTCGGCCGCCGACTGCAAGAAGTCGTTGGCGTTGGCGACCCAACGCACGCGCGTCGTCGTCGAGCGCGTGTAGTAGCCCATCTCGCGCAGCCCGTCGTGAATCGCGCCCTTGATGCGGTAGTGTGCGAAGGTCGGGAAGCCGACGCCGCGCAGGGGGTCGTAACGCTCGGCCGCTTCGACGAGGCCGATTTCGCCGTAGGCGACGAGGTCGTTTAAGTCCACCGAGAAGGGGAGCGTCTGCATCACGCGGACGGCGAGCGCGCGCACGTAGGAGCGGTGCTGCTCGATGAGCGCGTCGCGGTCGGCCGCCGGCGTTTGCAGTTGAGGTTGCTCGCGCATCTCTCGTCGAGACCAGTGCCGCGAAACTAGAATCCGTCTGAGGTTGCTAAAGGGGGCGTCGGCTGTCGCCGATTATATCCCAACTGACAGCGCCGCGCGTCTGAAAAGTATCCGGCCCGCGCTCGCCAGTCCGACCGTCATGACTTTGGGCGACGGTTTGCGGTAAACTCCCGTAAACGAAACCCCCTTTCGGCAGACCTCGCGTTGAGCGTGCGGCGAGCAGACAGTTTGGAGGAGAACCCGACGATGACCCGGCGTCACACTGTCGGCCGAAGTGACGGAGCGACGGCCCGGCCCGTGCGCCGCGCCGCGCTCGGTCTTGCGCTCGCGCTCGTCGCGCTCACCGGGGCGGCGTGCGGGCGCAGGGCCATCACGAGCGTGCCGACCGAGCCGGACGCCATCGAGCTTTTGGACGTGCTGGGTCAGGCCGGACTCGAAGCCGAGAAGCGCGAGACGGGCGAGGGCGAGACGAAGCGTTGGGAGATAGTCGTCAACGAAGGCTTCTTCGGCGACGGCGAGGCGGAACTCGCCGTTCAGGTCTTGCGCGACCACGGGCTGCCGCGCCCCGAAGAGCCGACGGGCGAAGACGGCGGGCTGATTCCTTCAGACCGCGCCGAGAAGCTGCGCGAGCAGCGTCGCGTGCGAACAGACATCGAGCGGCAGTTGCGCGCGCTGCCCGGCGTGACGCTCGCCATCGTCACCGTCGTCCTGCCGCAAGACCCATCGCTTGAGCTGAATCCCTACCCGGCCACCGCCTCGGTCGTCATCAATTACCGCGACCAGAAGCCGTCGTTCACCGAGCAGCAGATACAGAACCTCGTCGCGGGCGGCGTCCCGAACTTAAAGCCTGAGAACGTGCGCGTCACCATCTCGCCGCAGACGCTTCGGCCCGTCCCGCAGCGCGAGCTAAACACGCGCCGCCGCAACAACATCCTGACGGCCGTCGGCGTCGGCCTCGTCACGCTGCTCGGCTTCCTGCTCGTCGTCCTGCTCTTGCAGACGCGCAGGCAACGCGCGCAACTCGCCGAGCTTCGTGACGCCGACAACTTCGAGGCGGACAACCGCGAAGAGGACGACGGCGCGGGCGTCGACGAAGACGCGGCGACGGGCGCGGGCGTCAAACAGTTGCCCGACACGACGACGGCCGGCGGCGCGGCGGCGCGTTAGCCTTCGCGCGTCGCCGTCGAACGCGCGGCCCGCGCACGTCGTCCGCGTCGCCTATGTCCGCGTCACTTATGTCCGCGTCGCATAAATCTCGATGAACGCGAACACCGAATCCGAACACGTCGACATGCTGCTCGCGCTCGCTCTGGCCTTCGGCGACGGTGAAGGCGAGCGCGCGCGCGAAGGCGGCGAAGCGGGCGTGCTCTCGGCGCTCGCCCCCCCGGTGCGTCAGGCCGTCGAGCGTCGCGCGGAGTGGTACGCGCGTCTGACGCGGCAGAAGCAACTCGACTGGCTCGGGCACATGCTCGGCCGCGCGCGCTCGGCCGCACGCCTGCCGCGTCTGGACGAACACGTCCACCCGTCACACGTCGTCGAGGCGCTCGACGACGAGCCGCCGCGCGTGCGCGAGCTGGTCGTCAGACATTTACCGCCCGCGCTCGCCTCTTCGGTCGCCGCCGAGCTGGGCATCGCGCACACCCCGTCCGACGAATCGTCCGCGCGCTCGTCGCTCACCGACGCGAGCGCCGGCCCGTCGCCTGAGATAGTCGCGGTCGTCGGGCGCGAATTCCTCTCGCGCTTCGTGACGCTCGCGGAGCTTGAGCGCGTGACGCCCGTCGAGGTTCTGACGGGCGCGGAGCTGGCGCGCTTGGTGCGACTGCTCGGCGTGCGCGAGACGGCGCGCGCGTGCCGTGGCATCGAGCGCGTCGAGGCCGTGGCCTCTTTCCTTCGCGGCTTCGCGCCGGAGGACGCGCGGGCGGTCGCCGCGCACATCGCGTCGCTGACGGAGGTCGAGCCTACGCGCGTGCGCTTCGCCGAGCAGGTCGTGCGCGAGGCGCTCTTGGCCGAGCCTGAACCGGCCGCGTGTCTCGACCGAGTGGGCCTGCGTCTTCTCGCGCTCGCGCTCTCGGGCGACGAGACGGGCGCGCGCCTGCGCTACACGGCGCAGAAGCTCCCCGTCGAGGCCGCGCGCTGGCTCGAAGAATCGACGCGCGCGGAGTCGCCCGCCGCCGCGACGACGGGCGTCGACGAGTCGGAGGTGGCGAGTGCCGTCGCGCGCGAGGCCGAGGTGGTCGCCGGAGGCTTGCATCGCGGACGACGCACGCGCACGGCCGGAGCCGTCGCGCGGCGGAAGTCGAACTCACCGGCCGGAGGTGTCTAGAGCGTGTCCGAGAACGGTAACGTCATCAAGAAGTCTGCGCTCGCGAGGGAGAAGACGGGCGAGACGCGCGGCGTCGTCAAGCGTCCCGTGGTCGAGGCGCGCGCAGAAGGCCGGCGCATTCTCGCCGAGGCCGAAGACGCGGCGCGCGAGCTGCGCGAGACGGCCGAAACGGTCGCGCGCGAGCTGCGCGAAGCGGCCTACGAAGAGGGGCGCGAGGCTGCGCTCCTCGAATTCAATCAACTCCTTTTGGACGCGCGCGAGCGGCGCGACACCGCGCTTCAGTCGGCCGAGCGCGACCTGCTCCGTCTCGCCGTTAAGCTCGCCGAAAAAATCATCGGGCGCGAGGTCGAACGCGACTCGGGCGCGCTCGCCGACATCGTCTCGACCGCGCTGCGGCACGCGCGACAGAACGAGTCGCTGACCGTGCGCGTCAACCCCTCGGACATGCCTTCGGTCGAAGCGCACCGCGCGCGGCTCGACCCGGCCGGGCGCGCGCGCTTCCTCGACCTCGTCTCCGACCCGCGCGTCCTTCCGGGCGGCTGCATCATCGAGAGCGAGTCGGGCACGGTCGACGCGCAACTCGACACGCAGCTCCGCGTCCTCGAACGCGCGCTCCTCTCGCGCGCGCTCGGCGAAGACTAAAGGGAAGCAATCAGCATTCAGCATTCAGCTTTTACAGAGCGGACGAAGGAAATGTTGTTTCACTGCTGCCGTCCGGCGCGCGGCGGAGGCCGTGAGCTGAATGCTGACCGCTGAATGCTGATTGCTTCCGGCGAGAAACTTTCCCGCCCGTCTGCCGATAATCTGAGTAGACCGGAAAGTTAAGCCCCCGCAAGCGACCGGCGCACCTTTCAACGTGACCGATTGGGTGGGCGCAAACAGTGGCGAGGGTTTAAAGCATGGGCGGCACATCACGCATCGCGGCGACGAACGACACGGGCGCGAATGGCGCCGAGACGGAGCGACGTCACACCGTCCGTCGCGGCGAAACTCTCTCCGGCATCGCCGCGCGCTACGGCGTGACGGTCGCCGACCTGCAACGCGCCAACCCGCGCATCACCAACCCCGACCGCATCCGCGCCGGCCAGTCAATCGTCATCCCCGAACATAGCTCCACGGCCGACGTCCAAGAGGCCGCCGTCTACACCGTGCGCCCCGGCGACACGATGACGGCCATCGCCGCGCGCCACGGACTCGACCTCGCGCGCCTGCGCCGCGCCAACCTCCAAGTGGCGAACCCCAATCTCATTTACCCCGGCCAAACCTTGCGCGTCCCCGCGCGCACGACGACGACACCGACCACTCCGACGACGACTCCAACGACGAGGCCCGACAACGTCACGCGCACCGAAGAGACGCCGCCGCCGCAACAAACCGAGCGCGGCGCGAACGGCTTTGCGCGCATCGACCTCGACGAGTTCCTGCGCGTCGCGAGCGGCTCGGACGCGATGGCCGCCATCATCATCGGCAACGCCGAGGGCACGCGCACGCCCGACGGCGGACTGCGGCGCGCCTACTACGGCCACTCCGACCCCGGCAACGCGCGTCACAACATGGGTTCGTTCTCCTACCAGAACTCGCGCGTCCGCACGCCGCAGGAGGCCGACCGTTTGCAGTTGACCGACCTGCGCACGAACATCGAAACGTACCGCCGCGCAGCGACCGACGCCGGGCTCGACCCGAACGACGCTCTTCTGGCGTCGGCCTACTTCGACGCCCTCAACCAGTCGCCGGGCGCGGCCCGCCGCTTCCTCAATCAACTCGACTACCTGCGCGAAAACGGAATCACGCAAGCGACCGTCACGGAGTTGCGCGTGCGCGGCTTCGTCAACCCGGAGACGGGCGAACGCTGGCGCGACTCGCGCGGGAATCCGGTCGGCGGCGGCTTCGCCAACATCGCGCGTCAGGCCGCGCGGCGCGCGGGACGCACGGCGACCGAGGCTGACATCGTGCGCGTCGTCCGCGCCGACCAAGCGCGCCGCGTGCGCGACATGGTCGCGGCCTTGCGCGAGCAGGGGTTGGTCGAAAACGCTGCCCCCGTCGAGACGAACAACGCGCCGCAGGTTGATAACAGGCGCGCTGACGCGCCGCGACACTACACCGTGCGCGCGGGCGTCGTCCTGTCAGCCCGCGCGACGGAAGTCTTAAACCAAATCGGCGACGAGTACTTCCGGCGCACGGGCCGCGAGTTCACTGTGACGAGCGGCACGCGCACGCCGCGCGCGCAGGCCCGCGCGATGTACAACAAGCTCGCCAACGGCGACGACCTGAGCGAGTACACGAACCGCACCGCCGTCGCCGAGATAAGGGTCGCCTACGACGAGTCGCGGCGCGCCGGGCGCACGGCCGACCAGACAATAGCCGCGATGGAGAGCGTCATCGCGGCGCAGGTCGCGCGTGGCACTTTCATCTCGCGCCACCTGCGCGGCAACGGCGCGGACATCAGTCTCCGCGGCCTCGACCAGCCCGCCTTCCGCGCCTCGGTCGCCGCCTCGAACACCGGCAGCACGCTTCTCTACGAAGGCACGCCCCCGCACTTCCACCTTCAGTGGTGACCGCCCCGCGCCGCGCCCCACGCCGCAGACGAGTCTGACGACTTCGTGCCCGACGAAGTCGAGACTGACGCCGTCGCCCTTTCCGCGTATAATGACTCGCAATCGACTTTAGGAGAATCGCGAGCGTGTCGAAGAGCTTTACTGCGGCGACGTTTCTACTCATCGCTTCGGCGCTGACGGCGGCGTGCGGGTCGGGCGTCGCGGACGACTCACTTGCGACACGCAGCGCCGCTCCCGCCGCGTCGCCCGTCGCATCGCCCGCGCCGCCGACGCCCGGAGCGACGTCGGACGCTAACCAGCAAGGCTCTCAAACTCAACCCGACGCGATGCCGAAGCCCGAGCCGGGGCAACGCTCGGAGCAGATGCGTTGCGCGCCTGAGACTCTCCGGCGCGGCGACACGTTGACCGTCGAGTTGCCCGCGCCGCACGGCGGCCACCTCGCCATCGTCAACCCTCAAAAGAAATACTTCTTCCTCACGGCCGAGACGACGGGCGCGGACAACCCCGACCGCAAGGCCGGTGCAGACCCTCTCGTCGCCGTCGCCGAGTTCGCGAAGATGAGCCGTTTGAGA
>DASUNL010000093.1:0-11028 GCA_036277175.1 Pyrinomonadaceae bacterium
GCCGCCGGAGATGACGCGGTACTTGCGCCCCTCTTTGTAGTACGCGGCCGAGAACTTCTGAAGCTCCTCGTCCACGCCGCCCGCGCCTTCGGGGAAGACGTACTTGCCGCCGCTCACCGACACGATGGGGTCAATCGTCGGCGAAGTGCCTTCGCCCGCGACGGCGAAGAGGATGAAGTCGCGCTCCTGCGCGCGCGCGGGGGTCGCGGGCGCGAAGAGCGCGAGCGGAAGCGACAGGCAGAGGGCCGCCGCGCGGAGGTGGGTTCGCGTTCTCATGGGTTTAATTAAACGGCCGTCCGTTTCTCTTTGGCGTTCTCGCCCGCACGCATCTTGCGCGCGACGACCTTCGCCTGCATGAAGAGTCCGAGGTAGTCGCGCCCGCCGGCCTTCGAGTCAGTGCCCGACATGTTGAAGCCGCCGAACGGGTGGACGCCGACGAGCGCGCCCGTGCACTTGCGATTCAGATAGAGGTTGCCGACGTGGAACTCGCGCGCCGCGCGTTCGAGCTTCTCCTCGTCGTTCGTGTAAACCGCGCCGGTCAGCCCGTACTCCGTGTCGTTCGCTATTTTCAGCGCGTCGTCGAAATCCTTCGCGCGGATGACGGCCAACACAGGCCCGAAGATTTCCTCCTGCTCGATGCGGTCGCCGGGTTTTACGTCGGCGATGACGGTCGGCTCGATGAAGAAGCCCTGCTCGCCGTCGGAGCCGCCGCCCGCGATGAGGCGTCCGCCGTCCTGCTGCCCCTTCTCGATATACTCGCTGATGGACTTGAAAGCCTTCTGGTTGATGACGGCGCTCATCGTCGTCGCCGAGTCGGTCGGGTCGCCGACCTTTATCTTCTCGGTGCGCTCGACGATTTTGTCGAGCATCGTGTCGTAGACGTCCGAGTGAATGATGGCGCGCGAGCAGGCCGAGCACTTCTGGCCCTGAAAGCCGAAGGCCGACTGGACGACGCCCGTGGCCGCCTCGTCGAGGTCTGTGTCCGCGTCGACGACGATGGCGTCCTTGCCGCCCATCTCGGCGACGACGCGCTTAATCCAGATTTGCCCGTCGTGGACTTTCGACGCGCGCTCGTTGATGCGAAGCCCGATTTCCTTCGACCCCGTAAAGGCGATGTAGCGCGTCTTCGGGTGGTCGACGATGACGTCGCCCACTTCAGCGCCCGAACCCGTCATGAAGTTGACGACGCCGGGCGGTATCCCGGCCTCTTCGAGAATCTCGAAGAACTTGTAGGCGATGGTCGGCGCGTCCGAAGAAGGTTTGAGGACGACAGTGTTTCCGGTGACGATGGAGGCGACGGTCATGCCCGCCATGATGGCGAGCGGGAAGTTCCAAGGTGGGATGACGACGCCGACGCCCAAGGGGATGTATTCGAGCCGGTTCTCTTCGCCTTCGAGCGGGACGACTGGCTGCGGCCCGGCGTAGCGCATCATCTCGCGCGCGTAGAAGTCGCAGAAGTCGATGGCCTCGGCCGTGTCGCCGTCGGCCTCGGGCCAACTTTTGCCGACCTCGTAAACCATCCACGCCGAGAAGTAGTGGCGGCGCTCGCGCAGGATGTTGGCGACGCGCATCAGCAGCGCGGCGCGCTCGGCGGCGGGCGTCCGACTCCACGTCGCGAAGGTCTCGTTGGCGCGCTCGACGGCGAGGCGGGCCAGCTCTTCCGTGGCCTTCTGGAAGCGTCCGACGACCTCGGTCTTGCGCGCCGGGTTGTAGCTCTCAAAGGTGCGCCCCGTCATCACGCGCTCGCCCGCGATGACGAGCGGGTAGTCGCGCCCAAGCTCGCCGCGCACGCGCTCGATGGCCTCGCGCATCGCGCTCGCGTTCTCTTCCTTCGTGAAGTCGGTAAACGCCTCGTTGCGGAATTCTGTCTGCATGTTCTGCTCCTCGAAAATGTTTTGAATGATGGCTGGTAATGCTATCACAAGGCGGACGCAAAATGCGCGGCCGCCGGTTATCGTAAGCCGGCGGCCGCGCATCACGGCGTGTTGAAATGTTTAAGCGGCGGGTTAGACCCACTTGCCCGCGCGCGCGAGCTTCTTGATTTTGCGTTTGACCATCTCGCGCTTGAGCGCGGTCGTGCGGTCGATGAAGACGATGCCGTCGCAGTGGTCGGTCTCGTGGAGCATGCAGCGCGCTTCGAGTTCGAGGCCGTCGTACTCGAACTCCTCGCCCGTCACGTCCTGCGCGCGGACGACCGCACGCAAGCTGCGCTTGACGGGGAAAAAGATTCCGGGGAACGAGAGACACCCTTCGTCGCCCGTCTGGTCGCCCTCGACGCGAAGGACGACGGGGTTGATGAGCGCGATGCGCGACTCGGGGTCGCGCCCGCCCGAGCAGTCCATCACGAACAGGCGCTTTGACACCCCGACCTGCGGCGCAGCAAGACCGACGCCGTGCTCGGCGTACATCGTCTCGAACATGTCGGCGACGAGCTTCTTCAAGCCCTCGTCGAACTCCGTGACGTGCTCGCCCGGCGTCTCCAACACCGTCTCGCCGTACTTTACAATCTTCAGTAGAGACATCTTCGATAACCTTCTAAGACTCACGCGCGACAACCGGCAAGCGCGCGTGTCGAGTTCAAGTTTACAACAAACGGCGGACGCCTTCCAGTTGGCCTAAGTGAACTCGTTTAGAAGATTTACGGGCCGCAACCGTTGCCCGGCGTCGCGTGCGCGCGCGTGTTACTTCGGCGCGTCGGCGGAGAGGCGCGCGGCCACGTCGCGGAAGTCGGGCGCTTCGGCGTAGAGCTTCTGTAGCTCCTTGTTGGCCTGCGCGCGGCGTCCGAGTTGTTCGTAGGAGAGCGCGCGGCAGTAGGCGGCCTCGCGCACGAGTTGGGGGCTGCGGCCCTTCTTCTTTTTCAAGGCGTCGGTGAAGACCGCGACGGCCGCCTCGTGCAGATTCTTCTCCTGCATCGCGCGGCCGTAGAGGGTGGCGAGTTCGAGCGTCAAATCGTCCGCGACCTGCGTCCCCTTCGCGCGCTCGACGACCCCGTCCCAGAAACCGGCCGCCGCGTACAGCTCGCACAGGGAGAGTTTGAGCGCCGCGTGATTGGCCAGTTCCTCGACCTCTTCGAGCAGACCGACGGCTTCCGTCAGACGCCCCTGCGCTTGATACAGCTCGACGAGCAGGAGCGTCGCCGCCAGCCCGTCGAGCGGGACGTGCGCCGTGACGCCCGGCGTCACGCGGACGGGCATCCGCACGTCGCCTAAATACTTTTGCGCGAGCGGCGTCGGAATCTCCGCGTCGGACTGCACGACGCGCTCAAGCAGCGCGACGGCCTGCGCGACACCTTCAGACTTCTGAGCGAGGAGCGCGGCGGCGTAGACGGCCGCCGAAGGCTCTTCTTCCGAGGCCGCGAGGAAGTGCGCGAGGGCTTCGTCCGTGCGCCCCTCTGCGTAAGCGACGAGCGCGCGGTGCAACTCCTTCTCGTGTCGCGGCGCAAAGAAGCCGGGCGAAGGCAGCTCGTGCGTCGCGGCCTGTTGCGCGCCCGCTTGCGCGTCCGCGTCCTCAGACGCGCGTCGCGCGGACTTGCGCGCCGGCTTACGTCGCGCGCTTTCGCTTTTGCCGCCGCCGAGTTGTTTGACGTAGCTGATGCCCGCGCCCGGAAGGTCGAAGCTCAGACGCCCGCCGCGCGGGCCTGTGCCGATGCGGAGCGGGCCGAGGCCGATGCTACCGCCGACGCCTGCCTTACTGATGTTGAGGCGGATGAGCTTGCCGAGGCGTATGCTCTTGCTGAGACGGATGCCCAAACTTTCAGTCTCCCCGCGCGGCTTTAGTCCCCTTGCGCCGCGCTTTCACGACGCCCGCGACCTTTGCCGAAGACGGGCTTGCGCTTCTGCATGAAGGCCGTGACGCCTTCGAGGAAGTCGGGCGAGTGGAAACATGCTTGCTGCCCTTCGGCCTCGAACTCAAGCGCGTCCGTGAGCGCGGTGATTGATTGCGCGCTCAGCGCGGCCTTCAACTTACCGAGCGCGGGCTGCGCGGCCGACGCGAGCGCGCGCACGAGTTGTTCGACCGCCGCGTCCAACTCTTCCAGCGCGACGACGCGGTTGACGACGCCGAGTCGCAGAGCCTCTTCGGCCGAAATCTGTTCGCCCGTCGCCATCAACTCGAACGCCTTGCGCGCGCCGATGAGTTGCGGAAGCAGAAAAGTGCTGCCGCCGTCGGGCATCAGTCCGATGCGTATGAAGCCTTGGCCGAACGTGGCCTCGCGCGAGGCGACGACCACGTCGCAGGCGAGCGCGTAGGAGAAGCCGATGCCGACGCACGGGCCGTGGACGCGCGCGACGAAGGGCTTCGGGCTTTGACGCATCGCGAGGATGGCGGGTGTCGTGTGCTCGCGCAGGTGCGCCGACACGTCAAAGGAAGCGATGTCCGTTCCGCGCTCGGCGACGGCCGAGAGGTCTGCGCCGGCCGAGAACGAGTCGCCCGCGCCCGTCAGGACGACGACGCGCGTCTCGGGGTCGCGCCCGGCCTCGACGACGGCGTCGCGGAACAGCTCGAACGTCTCGAAGTCGATGGAGTTGCGCCGCTCGGGGCGGTTGAAGGTGATGCGACGGACGCCCTCTTCGAGCGTGACGAGTAGTTTCTCTTGAGTCATCTTCTTTTCTCAACCGGCCGGCGATTCTCTCGACTTCCGGCATTCACAACTCTCCGAGGACAGTGACGAGTGACGGGATAGCTGTCAGCGTTCAGCTATCAGCTTTCAGCTTACGGCGTCCGCCGCGAAGTAGGCGGCAGCCGCGCTTAAGCGCAATCTCTCGTCCGCTCCATCAAAGCTGATAGCTGAACGCTGATAGCTGATAGCTGAACGCTTGCCCCTCACTTGTCACTCGTCACTTTTTTCCGAATCTCCGGCAGCATCAGGACGGTGTAGCGGACGGATTCGGCGCGGCGCGGGCGCATCCAGACGGCCGCGCAGAGGCGTCGGAGCGCGACCGCCTGCTCTTCGCGGCGCGCGACGCTGCGGACGAGTCGGCTGATGTCGTGGCGGAAGAGGCAGGCGACGAGGCGGCGGCGCGGGTCGGACGCCTTGATGCGCGATTTCTCGTAGCGCATCAGGTCTAAGACCCAGCGCGGCTCGAAGCGTTCGCGCCGCGCCGTCCGTTCCAGAAAGAGCGCGAACGAGAGCGCGTCGCCGAGGTGCTTCTTCGGCGCTTCCGGCCGGTGCTCTTTCGCGTAGCGCGTGAAGACTTCGCCGAAGCGACGACCAAGCACGCGGCTCGTCAACGGCAACAGCTTGCAGACTTCGCCGAGCCGCTTGTCGTGTACCGGGCCAACGAACGACTTGATGGGCGCACCGGCCGCGTGCGCCGCCGCCTTTGTCTTCGCCTTCTGTGCCTCGCTCGGTCTCATCGCGCGCACATTATAGACCAGCTTGCCCGTCAGTAGTCGCGCAACTGCACGCGGTAGGCGTCGAAGTTGCGCCGCATCTCCGAGAGCGAGTCGCCGCCGAACTTCTCGCGCATCGCCCCCGCAAGCGCGAGAGCCAACATCGCCTCGCCAATCACTCCGGCGGCCGGGACGGCCGTCACGTCCGAACGCTCGAAGGCGGCCGACGCCTCCTCCTTCGTCTCGATGTCGACGGAGCGCAGCGCGCGCCGGAGCGTCGAGATGGGTTTCAAGAATCCGCGCGCGCGCAACTCCTCGCCGTTCGTGATGCCGCCTTCGAGTCCGCCCGCGCGGTTCGTCGGCCTCGTGAATCGTCGCTCGCCTGCGTCGTAATGAATCTCGTCGTGAACTTGTGAGCCCGGCAAAGTCGCGGCCTCGACACCCGCGCCGATTGAGACGGCCTTGACCGCCGGGATGGACATCAACGCGCGCGCGAGCCGCCCGTCGAGCTTCGCCTCCCAAGATGTGTGCGAGCCGAGCCCCGCGACGACACCGCGCGCGACGACCTCGAAGACGCCGCCGAGCGTGTCGCCCTCGCGCCGCGCCTCGTCGACGAGCTCGACCATGCGCGCCTGCGCCTCCGTGTCGCCGCAGCGCAAGGGCGCGTCGTCCGGTATCGAGCGGATTTCGTCGAAGGTTAATTCAAGCGGCTCGCCGGGCACGCCGCCGAGCTGCACGACGTGGCTTCGGATTTCGACGTCGAAGGCGTTGAGCAGTTGTTTGGCTAACGCGCCGCACGCGACGCGCGCGGCCGTCTCGCGCGCCGACGCGCGCTCCAACACATCGCGCAAATCTCGCGCGCCGAACTTCAAGCCGCCCGCGAGGTCTGCGTGGCCGGGTCGCGGCCGACTCACGCGCCGCGCGCGCTCCTCCGGCACGTCGCGCGCCTCCGACGCCATCACCTCCTGCCAGTTCGCCCAGTCCTTGTTCTCAATCAACAGCGCGACGGGCGAGCCTAAAGCGATTCCGTGGCGCACGCCCGACAGAATCTCCGCGCGGTCGCTCTCAATCTTCATACGCCCGCCGCGCCCGTAGCCCCACTGCCGACGACGAAGCTCGCGGTCAATCTCCTCCGCGTCCACGCGCAAGCCCGCGGGCAGGCCCTCGACGATGGCGACGAGCGCGCGCCCGTGCGATTCCCCGGCGGTGGTGAAGCGAAACATAAGGCGCGTGAATCGTAAATCGTGAATCGTAAATAGTAAATCGTGAATCGTGTTCGAGAGTCATGCGAGCTTGGTAGCTGCCTTGCAAGTCCGATGGCTCATCTACCATGTACGACTTACGATTCACGATTCACGGCTTTAGGAGTTCTTCGGGGATGATGTTGCCGCGTCCGAGGATGAGGGCGGGGTCGAAGGCGCGTTTGAGGGCGGCCATCTCGCGCAAGTGCGCTTCGCCGTAGAGCTGGCGCAGGTAGTCGCGCTTGATTTTGCCGACGCCGTGCTCGGCCGAGATGGTGCCGCCGACCGAGACGGCGCGCGCGACGAACTGCGCGTAGAGCTCGCGCGCGGCGACGCGCTCGACGTCGTCGCGCGGCATGACGTTGACGTGGACGTGGCCGTCGCCGATGTGTCCGAAGATGACGAATTGCAGGCGGCTCGCGCGCAAAGCGTCTTTGTAGAAGGCGAGCATCGCGGGGAACGCCTCGTCGGGGACGGCGATGTCGGTCGAGACCTTGCGCTGGCGGTGTCGCGCGAGCCACTCGTTGACCATCACGGGCAGTTGATGACGAAACTCGCGCATCTCGGCGCGGTCGTGCTCGTTCGTGCTGAACCAAGAGTCGTCGAGGAGCGCGCCGTGACGTTCGAGGAGCGCCGTCCACTCCGAGAGCAAAGCGTCCTCAGTCGCTTCTGAAATCTCCTGCTCGAAGTAGATTGCGCCCGCCGCGCCGAAGGGGACGAGTGGGTAACGCTCGCGCAGGAAGTTCAACGACTCGGCGTCGAAGTATTCGAGTGCGCGCGCGTCGAGCGCGTGCGCGCCGCCCGCTTCTCGTCGCGACGCGAACGAACGCTCGCGTGCTTCGGCGACGAAGGCGAGCAGCTCCTCCTCCGTCTTGAAGAAGACGATGCCGCTCAGAACGCCTTCGGGCTGCGGGAGCAGCGCGACTTCCACCTCGCAGACGACGCCGAGCGTGCCCTCGCTTCCGACGAAGAGGTCGACGGCGTCCACTCCCGGCGCGACGAAGTATCCGGCGGCGTGCTTGCGCGTGCGCGGCATCTGGTAGGTCGGCAGACGCGCTTCTATCGCGCGCCCGCCCGCGAGCGGAATGAGCAGACGCCCTTCATCGTCGGCCGCAAAGTCGCCGCGTCGCAGGTCGAGTAGGTCGCCCGTCGGGAGCGCGATTTTGAGTCGCCGGACGTAGGCGCGCGTCGGGCCGTACTTGAAGGTGCGCGCGCCCGAGCTGTTGGTCGCGACGGTCGCGCCGACGAAGCAGCTCCACTCGGTCGGGTCGGGCGGATAAAGTAGCTTCTGCGCGGCGCACGCGCGCTGGAAGTCGGCGAGCACGACGCCCGCCTCGGCCGTCGCGCGCCCGCCCGCGTCCTCTCTGACGATTTCTCCGATTCGGTTGAGCCGGTGCGTCGAGAGGACGACGCCGCCGAAGGGGACGCGCCCGCCGACCAGCCCCGTGCCCGCGCCCGCGACCGTCAGGGGCGTGCCCTCGCGCGTGCAGCGTGCGAGCGCGTCGGCCACCTCTTCGGCGCTCTCGGCGACGAGGACGCGCTCGGCGCGACCGCCCGCGAGGTTGCTCGCGTCGGAGAGGTAAGACTGAATCTCGTCCTGTGCGGATTTGACGAGCATGAAGGGTTCGCTGCCGGGGCGTGGATTTTTTTAACTCGACGGCTCGGCCGGTCGCGCGTCGCGCCGCGTCGCGGGGTTCGTGGCGACGTAGAAGGCCGACGGCTCGTCGTCGTCCGGATACCTGCGCGGGCCTCTGTACTCGAAGCCGATTTTCTCAAGGACGTGGCGCGAGGCGTGGTGCTCGGCGACGGTGTTGGCCGTGACCTCCTCGAAGCCGAGACGCTCGAAGCCGTAGCTGAGGGCCGCCGCGGCGGCCTCGGTCGCGTAGCCGCGCCCCCAAGAGTCGCGCGCGAAGACATAGCCGAAGTCCAACTCGCCGAGCGTCGGGAGCAGAGAGAAGCCGCAACTGCCGACGACGCGCCCGGTCGCGCGCTCGACGACGGCCCACGGCCCGTAGCCGCGCTCGGCGTAACTCGCGCCGACGCGCACGAGCCACGCGCGCGCGCGCTCGACCGTCTCCCACGGCCGCGTGTCGCCGATGAAGCGCATCGTCTCGGCGTCGGACGTGAAGGCGAACAGGGCCTCGGCGTCGCCCGCCTCCCACTCGCGCAAACTAAGACGCTCGGTTTCGAGTATCAACGTCATCTCGTAATCAGCTCACCTGAAGCTCGCGCCCGCGCAGGTATTTGACGCGGTCGCGGAGTTCGGCGGCGCGCTCGAACTCCATCGCCTTGGCGGCGGCGCGCATCTCGGCTTCGAGGCGCGCGATGGTGCGTTCGAGGTTCGCGGGCGAGTAGTCTTCGATTTGGTCGAGTTCGAGCGGGATTTTGAAGTAGTCGGCCTCGTAGGCGGTGACGAGCGTCGACTCGATTGACTTGACGATGGTCTGCGGCGTGATGCCGTGCTCGCGGTTGTACTCGATTTGAATCTGTCGGCGTCGCTCGGTCTCGCCGATGGCGCGGCGCATCGACTCCGTCATCTGGTCGGCGTAGAGAATCGCCTTGCCGCTCGCGTGGCGCGCGGCGCGTCCCATCGTCTGGATGAGCGACGTCTCGGAGCGCAGGAAGCCCTCCTTGTCGGCGTCGAGGATGGCGACGAGCGAGACCTCGGGCAAGTCCAACCCCTCGCGCAGGAGGTTGATGCCGACGAGCACGTCGAACTCGCCGCGCCGCAGGTCGCGCAGAATCTTGATGCGCTCCAAAGTCTCGATGTCCGAGTGGAGGTAGCGGACGCGCACCCCGACCTCCGCGAAATATTCGGTCAGGTCTTCGGCCATCTTCTTCGTCAAGGTCGTCACCAGCACGCGCTCGTTGCGCTCGGCCCTCACGCGGCACTCTTCGAGGAGGTCGTCAATCTGTCCTTTGACGGGCCGCACGTCCACCTCTGGGTCGGTCAGGCCGGTCGGGCGGATGAGCTGCTCGACGTGCTCGCCGCCCGTCTTCGTCAGCTCGTAAGGGCCGGGCGTGGCCGAGACGTAGATGGTCTGTCCGATGCGCTCCTCGAACTCCGCGAAGTTGAGCGGGCGGTTGTCCATCGCCGAAGGCAAACGGAAGCCGTACTCGACGAGCGTCTTCTTGCGCGACTGGTCGCCGTTGAACATGCCGCGAATCTGCGGGACGGTCTGGTGCGACTCGTCGATGACGACCATCGAGCCTTCGGGCAGATAATCGAGGAGCGTCGGCGGCGGCGAGCCGGGCGGCTTGCCCATCAGGTGGCGCGAGTAGTTTTCGATGCCCCGGCAGAAGCCCATCTCCTTAATCATTTCGAGGTCGTACATCGTGCGCTGATGGAGTCGCTGCGCCTCGACGAGCTTGCCGTCCTGCACGAGCTTCGGCTCCCACCAGTCAAGCTCCTCGCGGATGGTCTTGAGCGCGCGCTTGATGGTCGTCTTCGGCATCACATAGTGCGTCTTCGGGTAGATGGGCAGGCGCGACGTGTGCTTTTCAATGACTTCGCCGAGCAGCGGGTCGATGGTCGAGACGGAGTCGATTTCGTCGCCCCACAACTCGACGCGGTAGGCTTGGTCTTGGTAAGACGGGTAGACCTCGACGGTGTCGCCGCGCACGCGGAAAGAGCCTCGGTCGAACTCGATGTCGGAGCGTTCGTACTGCAACTCGACGAGCTTCTGGAGAAGCTGCTCGCGCGCCATCTTCATGCCCGGCTCGACGAAGAGGAGCATCTCGTAGTAGGCGTCCGGGTCGCCGAGGCCGTAGATGCAGGAAACGCTGGCGACGACGATTACGTCGCGTCGCTCGAAGAGGGCGCGCGTGGCCGAAAGCCTGAGGCGGTCAATCTCCTCGTTAATCGTCGCGTCCTTCTCGATGTAGGTGTCGGAGGCGGGCAGGTACGCCTCGGGCTGGTAGTAGTCGTAGTAGGAGACGAAGTACTCGACCGCGTTCTCCGGAAAGAAGCTCTTGAACTCCTGATAGAGCTGTGCGGCGAGAGTCTTGTTGTGGGCGATGACGAGCGTGGGGCGCTGCGTGCGCTCGATGACGGTGGCGACGGTGAAGGTCTTGCCCGACCCGGTGATGCCGAGCAGAACCTGATCTTTCGCGCCCTCGGCGAGTCCGCGCACGAGCGCCTCGATGGCCTGCGGCTGGTCGCCCTGCGGCTGGAAGTCGGAACGAAGTTTGAAAGGCATAAGAGTGTATGACGGAAGTTCGGGAGCTTGGTGTCAGAAAATTGATTCTAACATCCGGCATCCGCCATCCGAAATCCGCCCGCGCTCTCCTCGCGCCGCACGTTCTCTATCGTGGACAGATTCGCCTGCGCATTGTCCACGATGGTTCACAGACGCCCGGCGCGCGCCGGCTTCGGCGGCCGAAGGCATAGTGGAATCCCCGTCGATGGCGTCGTCCGCGAGTCAGGAGCGCAGTGGTATGTTGCTTGCACTGGCTT
>DASUNL010000094.1:0-9031 GCA_036277175.1 Pyrinomonadaceae bacterium
CGCAGACGAAGAACCCTTCGGGCGCGGAGGTCGCTTCCTTGCTCGTCGGCGAAATCGGACGGCTCGCGAAAGAGCCTGTGACGGAGACGGAACTGACGCCGCGCAAGGCCGTGCTCATCGGCAACTTCGCGCGCGGCCTTGAGACGAGCGAGGGACTCGTCGCGCAGGTCGCTTCGCTCGCGCTGCACGGCCTGAGCCTCGGCGAAATCAACAACTACATACGCAACGTCCAGTCCATCTCGGGCGCGGACATTCAACAGTTCGCCACGAAGCGGCTCGCGGCCGGCGAGGCAAACATCATCATCGTCGGCAACGCCAAGGACTTCATCGAGGCTCTGCGCAAGCAGTTCCCGAACGTCGAAGTCATCCCGGCCACCGAGCTTGACCTGAACTCCGCGGGCCTGCGCAAACCGGCGGCGGCGGGCGCGACGAACAACTGACGCGCGCCGGTCTTCTCTCACACGACGCGCGGGGCGGGCATCCTTCGTCCGCCCCGCGCGCGTCAAAGTCTCCCCGGTCTCGAATCCACTCCGGACAGACAGGAGGCTCTCATGAAGTCAAAAGCGCGCGCCGCGCGGCTCTCGACAAAGCTGCTCGCCGTCACACTTCTCGTCGGCACGCTCGCCCTCTCCGCCGACGTCGCCGCGCAAGACTTGAAGGCTGAGACTTCGGCCGTGCTCGTCCGCCAACTCGGCGAGCGCGACGCGCAGACGCGCCGTGAGGCGGCCGAGGAGCTTGCGCGCCGCGTCGCCGTGGAGCACCAAAGGCTCGTCGAGGGCTACCGCATGCAGGAGGGCGACGCGCGCGTGCGGCTCGCGCTCGACTGGGCGCTCTACCGGATGGGCAAGTCGCAGGCGCTCTTCGAGGTCGTTCGCGGACTCGAATCGGATTCGCGCTACGAGCAGTCGCTCTCCTACCTCGCGCAACTCGAAACGCCCGCGCCGCTCCACGTCTTTCTCAAACGCCTGAGCGGCAAGACGCAGTCGCGCCTCATCGAAGCCCTCGCGCGCGTCGGCGACGCCTCGACGCTCGAAGAGCTGAAGCCCTTCATCGAATCCTCAGACCCGCTCGTCTCCGAGGCCGCCAAGTTCGCCGAGCGCGAAATCAACATCCGCCTTGAAGAACAGCCCGCCTCCGACGAAGTGCAGCGTCAGCGTCGCACCAACGACACGCCAGAAGAAGAAGAGCCGCCGGTCTAGAGTTTTGCGTTTTCAAACTCTATCCGTAAGAATGAGCTTGGATGCACCGCGACCTCCGCTCATTCCTCGCGACGCTCTCGCGTGCGAACGATCTCCTAACCGTCGAGGCCGAGGTTGACCCGTACCTTGAGCTGGCCGAAATACACCGCCGCGTGATTGAGCGCGGCGGCCCCGCGCTACTTTTCAAGCAAGTCAAAGGCAGCCGCTACCCCGTAGTCACAAACCTCTTCGGCACGCCGCGACGCATCGAGCGGGCCTTCGGGCCGAAGCCCGAGGCGCTCGTGCGCGAGGTCGTCCGCGTCGCCGAATCGCTTTTGCCGCCGCGCCCGAAAGAGTTGTGGCAGCACCGCCGACTCGCGCTCGAAGCCCTGCGTCTGGGGACGCGAAAAGTCAGACGCGCGTCGGTCTTGGAGACTTGCGACAGCCCGGCGCGGCTCGACGAGTTGCCCGTCCTGACGACTTGGCAGGAGGACGGCGGCCCGTTCGTCACGCTCCCGCTCGTCTACACCGAGCACCCGGCGACCGGGAAACACAACCTCGGCATGTATCGCATGCAGCGACACGACGCGCGCTCGACCGGCATGCACTGGCAGATACACAAGGGCGGCGGCTTCCACTTCCACGAGGCCGAGCGCGAAGGCGCGGCGTTGCCCGTCACGGTTTTCCTCGGCGGCCCGCCCGCGCTGATTCTTTCGGCCATCGCGCCGCTCCCCGAAGACGTGCCCGAACTCGTCCTCGCCTCCGTGCTCGCGGGCGAGAAGCTGGCGGTCGTCAAGAACCCTCTCGAACACCCGCACCGTCTGGTCGCCGAAGCCGAGTTCGCGCTCGTCGGTCGAGTGCCTCCGCGCGAGCGGCGACCCGAAGGGCCGTTCGGCGACCACTACGGTTACTACTCGCTGCAACACGACTACCCGGTCTTTCAAGTCGACGCGGTCTTTCATCGCAAGGACGCGATTTACCCGGCGACGGTCGTCGGCAAGCCGCGTCAGGAAGACTTCTTCATCGGCGACTATCTGCAAAAACTTCTCTCGCCGCTCTTCCCGCTCGTGATGCCGAGCGTGCGCGACCTCTGGTCTTACGGCGAGACGGGCTTCCACTCGCTCGCGGCCGCAGTCGTGCGCGAGCGTTACGCGCGCGAGGCGCTCGTCTCCGCCTTCCGCATCCTCGGCGAAGGGCAGCTCTCGCTCACGAAGTTCCTCCTGCTCACGGACACGCCGCAAGACCTCACTGACTTCCCGCGACTCTTCGAGCACGTGCTCGCGCGCTTCCGCCCCGAGCGCGACCTCTTCGTCTTCTCGAACGTCTCGATGGACACGCTCGACTACACGAGCGGCAAAGTGAACGAGGGGAGCAAGGCCGTCATGCTGGGCTTGGGCGACGCGGTGAGGGAACTGCCGCGCGAGTTTCGCGGGCGTCTGCCCGCAGCAGTCAAGCGCGCGGAAGTTTTCTGCGCGGGGTGTCTGGTCGTCGAGGGCGAAGCGTTTGAGAGAGACGCTGACCTTGCGTCGCGCGTCGCGGGGCACGAAGCTTTCAAGAGTTGGCCGCTCGTCGTCTTGCACGACGACGCGGGCGTGGCGCGTAGCGCGCCCGACTTCCTCTGGGCGACGTGGACACGTTTTGAGCCTGCGGCCGACATCCACGCGGCCGCGACTTCAGTCAGACGACACCACATCTCATACAGCGCGCCGCTCGTCATCGACGCGCGCATGAAGCCCGGCTACCCGGCCGAGCTAATCGTGCGCCCCGACATCGCGGAGCTAGTCGATAGACGCTGGCGCGAATACTTTCCGTCGGGCTTGGAAGTTTAGTGAAGCGCCGTCTGCGCGACTTCGCTCGTCTGCGCGGCGACCGAAGGCTCGACCGCTTCCGCGCGCTCGCCGCCCTCGAAGTAGAGCGTGCGCAGAAGTTTCAAGTTGTGGATGACGGGCTTGTCGAACTTGCCGAGGCGCATGCCCTTTGTCTCGAAAGGCGTGCCGGCGACGTGAGGGATGAAGCGCGCATCGTCGTCGACCTCGTACCACGTGAGAGTCTTCGCCGCGCGTTTGACGAGCGGCATCATTCGCCGGAACAGGCGCGACTCGGTCTTCAGAAAGATGAAGACGTGGAAGCGCGAAGTCTTTTCGGTCTCCGGGTTCATGTGAATCATGACGCGCAGGGTGACGGGGCGTTGACGTCTAGTCTTCCTGTCCGTCCATGTAATCGTGTAGAGCGTGCGGACGGGGTCGAAGCGGCTGACCCACTCGTTGCGGAAGAGGTCGCCCGCCTTGAGGCCCATGATTTTGATGTAGGGCGAGGGGCGCTGCGGCGCGCAGTAGAGGACTTCCGTGCGGTCGTCGAAGTTGCTCGCGGCGAACTCAAGCTGGCCCACGTCCGACTCGCTCCAACCGAGCCGCGTGTGAACCCAAGGCGTGTGCTCGTCCTCCGTGAAGTTCGACATCGAGACGTGGAGCGGCGCTTCAAAGAGATAGTCGAACGCGCCGCCGAACTCGTAGCCCTCCCACTCCATCGAGGGGAGCGACGCATCCGTCGCGTCGCGACCGCCCAGCCAGAGGTAGCCGTAACGCTCGACCACGCGCAGCGACGGCACGTCGCACTTAATCAGAGACGGCTGCGAGGGACTCTGCCCGCGCCCTTCGGCGTCGAAGTGCCAGCCGTGATAGGGGCAGGCGAGCCGTCCGTCCGCGCGCACGCGGCCCGCCGAGAGCGGCGCGAAGCGGTGCGCGCAACGGTCGAGGAGCGCGGCGGCGCGACCCGTCTTGTCGCGGAAGAGCGCGTAGGCTTGTCCGTTAAGAACGACGCGGGCGGGCTTGTCTTTGAGTTGTCGCGCGGGCAGAACGGGGTGGAAGAAGCGCGTCACGTCGGGCTTGTCCTGCATAAAACCTCCGGGGGCGGGCTGGCGTTCGAGGGGCGCGGCCGCGCGCACATCATACTCGCAAAACACCTACGAGCGACGCGCAATGTTCAGATTTTTAAGCGCGCGTGTGACACCATCACGCCGCGTTAAGCTTCACACCGCGCGCCGTCTGTGACATCCTACGAGCGCCTCGCCCCGACCAAATGACGACGACCGAAGCAGCCGAACTCGTTGATGAACGAAATGCTGTCGAGAGCATCCGCACGACTTGTTGCGTCGTGGGCGGAGGCCCGGCGGGCGCGGTGCTCGGGCTTCTGCTCGCGCGCCAAGGCGTCGACGTCACGCTCCTCGAAGCGCACGCCGACTTCGATCGAGACTTTCGCGGCGACACTCTCCACCCGTCGGTCATGGAGTTGATGGACGACATCGGACTCGCCGAGCGCATCCTCGAACTCCGTCACAGCAAACTCCGCAGCGCATCCTTCGTCACGCCCACGGGGCCGGTCACGGTCGCCGACTTCGGCCGCCTCGACACGCGCTTCCCCTACATCACGATGCTCCCGCAGTCGGACTTCCTCGAACTCGTCACGCGGGAGGCCGCGCGCCTGCCGAACTTCCGCCTGCTGATGGAGGCGCGGGTCGATGAGTTGATAAGCGAGGACGGCGAGGTACGCGGCGTCCGCTTCGAGAAGGACGACAGGCAGTTTGAGGTGCGCGCCACCTTGACGGTCGCGACCGACGGGCGCAGCTCGCGCGTGCGTCACCTTGCACGACTCGAACCCGTCAAGACCTCTCCGCCGATTGACGTGCTATGGTTTCGTCTGCCGCGCCGGAGGGAAGAGCCGGGTGGCGTGCTCGGACGTTTCGGGCGCGGCCACGCCGTCGTCATGCTCGACCGTCTCGACGAATGGCAGATAGGCTTCGTCATCCTCAAAGGGACTTACCGCGAGCTGCGCGCGTCGGGTCTGGAAGCCTTACGGAAGTCTCTCGCGGAGACCGCGCCGGAGTTGGCCGACCGCGTCGAGCTGTTGAAGGAGTGGAAGCAGGTCGCGATGCTCTCCATCGAGTCGAGCAGGCTGCGTGAGTGGTATCTGCCGGGCCTGCTCCTCATCGGCGACGCGGCGCACGTCATGTCGCCGGTCGGCGGCGTCGGCATCAACTACGCGATACAGGACGCGGTCGTCGCCGCCAACGTACTGACCGCGCCGCTTCTCGCGGGCCGTGTCGGCGTCGCGGAGCTACGCGAGGTTCAAAGGCAGCGCGAGTGGCCGACGCGCGTCATCCAGTTCATCCAGACGCAGGTTCAAAAGACCATCGCGCGAAACGCGATGCGCGGAGCAGGCGGCACGTTCAACCCGCCGCTCTTCCTGCGCCTGCTGCTTCGCATCCCTTACCTGCGCAACATTCCCGCGCGCGTCATCGCCTTCGGCGTCCGACGAGTGCGCATCATGCGGGTTAAGCAAAAAATTTAGAGCGGCAGGCGGACGGTGAAGAGCGCGCCGCCGCGCGCGGAGTTCGACGCCGAGAGCGTGCCGCCGTGGTCTGTGACGACGCGGTGCGCGAGCGCGAGGCCGACGCCGTGCCCCTTCGACTTCGTCGTGAAGAAGGGGATGAAGATTTTTCGCAAGTCGGCTTCAGCTATGCCTTCGCCCGTGTCCTCGATTTCGACGACGGCGAACTCGCGCCCGCTCGCGTCCGCGCGTCGCGCGCCGCGAACCGTGACGCGCCGCGCCGCCGTCTCGTCAGAAATCGCCTCGGCCGCGTTGCGCATCAGGTTGAGTAGAGCCTGACGCAGCATCCTTTCGTCGGCGCGCACGGGCGGAAACTCGCCTTCGACCGAGAGCGAGACGCGCCGCTCCTCGAAGAGACGCGAAAGCTCTTCGGCGCACGTCTCGACGAGGCTGGCGAGCGAAACGTCTTCCGGCTCAAGCGGCTTGGGCCGCGCGAAGTTCAAAAACGAAGTGACCATCTCGGAGAGGCCACGGACTTCCTGCAAGAGCGCGTTCGACGCGGCGCGCGCGCGCTCGTCCTGTTCGAGTGTTTGCAGGAGTTGCGCGTAGCCGTGCAGGGTCGCGAGCGCGTTCTTGAACTCGTGCGCGAGTCCGGCCGACATCTCGCCGAGGCTTTCCAAGTTGCGCTTGAGCGCGACGGCCTCGCGAAGTTGCGCGACCTCCGTGATGTCGGTGAGGAGGCAGAGCGCGCCGCGCGGGCCGCCCCCGCCGCGCGGGTCAACCGGCGCGACGGTGACGCCGAGTCGGCGCGCGCCGACGGCCGCCGACACCTCCTCGCGGCGAAAGACTTCGCCAGTGCGCAGGCAGTTCTCGACGAGCGCGGCGAGGTCGGGCGCTTGGCCGAGAAGCTCTGAGAAGTGTCGGCCGTCGGCGTCGCCGCCGATGTCGAGGAGCGCGCGCGCGGGGGCGTTGATGACGGTCGCGCTGCCTTGGGCGTCGAACGCGATGAGGCCCGAAGGGAGGCTGGCGACGATGCGCTCACTGAACTGCTCGGCGCTCGCGGCGCGCTCGCTCGCACGCGCGCTCAGACGCTCAAGCTCGCGCTGCTGCGAGCGAAGTTTCGCGACGACGCTCTGGAAAGTTTCGAGGACGAACTCGGTCTCGTCGCGCGTCTCCTTGCCGCCGCGCGCGGCGACGGGCGCGCGCTCGGCCTCGTCAACGAGCTGTCGATATGGCCGCAAGAGCCATCGCGGAATCAGGAGCAGCGAGGGGACGCTGACGACGAGCGTGACGACGAAGGCCGCGAACAAGAGGGGCGCGCGCGCGGCCCGCGCCGCCGGCAGGAGCGCGACGAGCGTCAGCGTGAAGAGGTTCGCGAGCAGCAGCAGGCCGACCACCAGCGCCAGCGCCAACTGCACACGGTTCTCATAGCGGGGAAACATAAAAAGCAGTGACGAATGACGAGCAAGCGTTCAGCAGTCAGCACTCAGCGTTCAGCTATCGGCATCCGCCGCGCGCGCAAGATGATTGGCATGCTTCAACATCTCATCTCGTCCGCTCTATCAAAGCTGAATGCTGAAAGCTGAGTGCTGACTGCTTCCTCGTCACTGAAATTTCGATAGATACCAGCCGATGATGGCGTCGCCGAAGAGCAGGCTGACGAGCGCGCCGACGCCGAGGAAGATGCCGAAGGGGAGAAGCATCTGCATGTCGCGCTCGCCGCGTTTGAGCATCAATGCGACGCCCGCGAGCGAGCCGGTCACGACGCCCAAGAAAATCGTCAGCACCGTCAGCGGCCAGCCCAAGTAAGCCCCGACCATCAACATCATCTTCACGTCGCCGAGTCCCATCGCCTCGACGCCGCGCGCGCGTTGCCAAAGCCATCCGACGAGCCAAAGGGAGCCGCCGCCGACGAGCGCGCCTATCCCTGCCCCGGCGAGCGAGAGCGCCCACACCGGAAACCCGCCTGACGTGTCCGTGACGAAGCCGACGCCTTGCAGGTTCGGGACGAGCGCGCGCGCGAGGATGGCGATGAGGAGGCCGGGGTAGGTTATCGCGTTCGGCAGAATCATGTGCTCGGCGTCGATGAAGACGAGCGCGATGATGGTTGCGACGAAGAGTAAATCGAAGAGTAGCGAGAGCGAGACGACGGGGCGCACGATGAAAGTCAGTGCGAAGAGCGCGGCCGTCAGCAACTCGACCGCCGGATAACGCGCCGAGATGGGCGCGCGGCAGGCGCGGCAGCGCCCACGCAGCAAGAGCCAACTGACGACCGGCAGGTTATCGTAAGGCTTGATGTTCGTCCCGCACGCGGGGCAGCGCGAGTTCGGAAAGACGATTGACTCCTCGCGCGGGACGCGGTGGATGACGACGTTGAGGAAGCTGCCGATGCAGGCCCCGATGACGGCGACGAAGGCGAGCACGAGGAGCGTGGGCAGCCCCGTGACCGCGTCCGTGCCGGAGAGGATTTGAAAGGTTTGCATGCCGGAGCGCGAAGTTCTTGGAATGGCCGAGCGGGCGTCGGGCCTTGACGGCGCGGACGCCCCTTTAGCATATTAAGCCCTCCCCCGAAATTTGCGAAAGACTTTGTCACGCACGAGAGCGAGCCGGAGGGGTCTGTCTTGAGTCCACGCAGAGTTATCTACGCGATGTTCGCCGCCGGACTCGCCGTCGTCCTTTTCCTCACCTTCATCCCGTACACGCTCCTGACGCGCGCGCGTCAGGCCGTCATCTCCGTCGTTTCGCCCTCGGACGTTTCCACGCGCGCGGTCGAGCCGCCGCAGGCCGTAGCGCCGCCCATCGACGTCGAGCGTTGGTACGCCGAGCACGACGAGCGGCCCGAGCTTCACGGCGTCTTGGTCGAGAGCGGCGACCGCGCCGTGCTCGCCGACCACAACGCCGACAAGACGTTCAACCCAGCGTCGCTCATCAAGCTCGCGACGACGCTCCTCGTCCTCAAGCGGATGAGCGCCGACTATCGCTTCGAGACGCGCGTCTACACAGAGGGCGAGACGGACGACGCGGGGACGCTCAAGGGCAAGGTCATCGTCGCGTCCGCCGACCCCACGTTCGGCGACCACGCGGCGAGCCTCGTCGCGCGCGAGCTTCGCGAGCGCGGCATCAAGCAGCTCGACGGCGAAATAGTTGTGACGCCGGACTTTTCGTTCAACTACAACGAGAAGCCGGAGGAGTCGGCGGGGTTCGCGGCGAAGGTGATGACGCTTAAGGAGAAGGGGACAGCCGTCGGCGACGCGCCCGCCCGCGCGCCGCTCTTCGTCCTGCGCTCATACCCGATGCGCGAAATTTTGCTCTACATGAACGCGCACTCAAGCAACTTCGTCGCCGAGCGTCTCTGCGCGCGCGTGGGCGGCCCCGAAGGGTTGAGAAGTTTTCTCGTCGGCGAGTTGAAATTGTCGGCCGAGCAGGTCGAGATACAGAGGTGCTCGGGGCGCGAGCGCAACCGTATGACGGCGCGCGGGGTGCTCGCCGTCCTGCGCGCGCTCGACGAGGAGGCGGCGCGCCAAGGG
>DASUNL010000095.1:0-5337 GCA_036277175.1 Pyrinomonadaceae bacterium
CCGACCTCTACAATGTGGACTTCCGCAACGAGAAGGAAGGTTGGGCCGTCGGCCAGCGCGGCACCATCCTGCTGACGACCGACGGCGGAGAGACGTGGCACCCCGCGCCCTCGCCCGTCAGGACGACGCTGCTCGGCGTCCGCTTCGCCAACGACGCCGACGGCTGGGCGGTCGGGCGCGGCGGCACGATCCTGCGCTCCGGCGACGGCGGTCACACGTGGCTTCAGCAGGAGAGCAAGACCAAGCAGAACATCTACGCCCTCTTCGTCGAGAAGAACAACTGCTGGGCCGTCGGCGCAGACGGCCTCGTCCTGCAATACGAGAGATAGCGGTCAGCAATCAGCGTTCAGCTTTCAGCCGGAAGCGAAGAGGTGCGTAACCGCGACGAAGTTAAGTGTTGAAAGCGCGGCGGCGGCCGTGAGTTGAAAGCTGATAGCTGAGTGCTGAAAGCTTTTAGGCAACGGGGCGGGGCGCGGCCGACATCTCAGGGTTTGCATAGCAAGTTACCCGTTAAAAGCCGCGATGGGGAAGCGGCTGGGTAAACGATGGTTCTCCTGTGACTCCCGCCCGGCGTGCGAAACGCGCCGGGCGGTTTTTTTGTCTTTAAGGAGTTTTTAGTTGGAGCGACGGCGGCGCGGGGCGCGTCGCGTGCGGCGGCGGGGTTTGGTTGGGGTTGGTTTCGCGGAGGCGGCCGCACCGATAGATACGAAGACGGACGACGTGACGGGCACTCCCGCGCCGAGTTCGCGCAGGTCTTCGTCGGCCGCCGAGAGCGGCCGCGTGCGCGAGCAGAGTCCGGTCGAAAGCTCGCGCCCTTCGTCGCCGCCGTAGGCGTAGACGACGTAAGCTTCGCCCTTGCGGAAGCTGTAGCCGCACGCGGCGCTCGACGCGGGCGTCGTGACGACGACCTCGCCGCTCGTCACGTTCTTCCAAGCGAGCTTGACCTTAAACCGCACGCGCACCTCGTCGCGGCCCGAGCCGGCCGACTGCCACTCGGACTCCCGCGCGCAATCCGCTTCGCCCTTGTCCGACTTCTTCTCCGCGCCCTCGCCCGCGGGCGCGATGACCTCGACGACCTCGCCCGCGAACACCGCGCGTGCGCGCTCGGCCTCTTCGCGCGGCGGCCCCGGCGCGAGACAACTGCACGCATGCGCCGCGCGCTCCGACGCGCAGAGGAGCGCGACGAAGGACAGGGCCGCGATGATGGTCTTCTTGGTTCTCATCTACGTCCGCTCGGTTCTCATTAACGTTCGGCGGCGCGCGGAAATCTTTCGCGCCTTAAGAGCCGCGCGTGCCGGTGTAGCGTACGGGCGGCGCGATGGGGAGGGCGACTTTAATCGTGCCCTCGATGCGGTCGCCGTCGGAGCGACCGTTAATGCGCGCGTGATAGGTCTGCCCGCGCGCCTCGTAGGAGACGCCCGCCTCGAAATCATCCGACCCGCCGCGCGCGTCTTCGAGCGGGATGCTGCCGAGCCGCGAGTCGATGCGGCCGCCGAGCGCGTCGCCCTCTTTCTCAATCACGAGCGTCGCCGGGTGCTTACCGAACGGCGTCGCCACCTCAAGATTCCAGATGCCTTCAATCGCCAAAATGGTTTCCCCCTTTGTTCATTCTCGGTCGCGCAGCTTCGTCAACCTCATGCGCGCGACCTACTGCGGCGCGGCCTCCGCCTCGCGCCCCTCGTCCTTGCGCTGCCCCGAACTGTCGTAGACCTCGACGCGCTCGGCGAACGGCTTGACCTGCTCGACGACCTCCTCGGCGTCGCCGACGACGACGACGGCCGCCTCGCCCGGCGTCACTAAAATTCGCGCGACCCTGAGCACGTCCTCGCGCGTCACCGCCTCGATGCGGTCGCGGTAGGTCTGCAAGTAGTCGGGCGGCAGGTCGTACATCTTCGACTGCGCGAGTTGTTCGATGAGACCTTCCTGCGTCTCAAGCCTTATCGAGAAGACGCCCGTGAGGTACGACTTCGCGTTGCGCAGCTCCTTCTCCGTCACGTCCTCTTCGCGTATGCGCTCAAGCTCGTAGAAGAACTCCTTGAGCGAGTCGCCCGTGACGGCCGAGCGCACTTCGGCGGTCGCGCGGAAACTCCCGGCGAGGCGGCGAGAGTCGAGCGACGAGTAAGCGCCGTAGGTGTAGCCCTTCTCCTCGCGCAGGTTCATGAAGAGGCGCGACGAAGCGGTCGCGCCCAAGACGGTGTGCATCACGAGCGCGGGGAAGTACTCGTGGTGCGTGCGCGTGATGCCGACGTTGGCGATGACGATGTTCGACTGCGCCGAGCCGGGGCGGTCGACGACGTAGGCGACGCGCGCGTCGCGCTTCGGGGGCGCGGGGAACTCCTGCTCGGCGGGCGCGTCGCCCGTCCAGCCGCCGAAAAGTTCCGTGGCGCGCGCGACGATGCGCCCGGCCTCGACCGCGCCGACGGCGAATAACACCGCGCCGCCGGCCGTGAAGTTCGCGGCGTGGAAGCCCGCGAGCTCCGAGCGCACGAGCGCGTCAATCGACTCGTGTGTGGGCGAGACGACCGCGTAAGGGTGCTCGCCGAAGAGGACGCGCGCCAAGGTTTCGGTCGCGAGAAAAGAGGCTTGCGCGCGCTGCGCGATAAGGTTCTGATGCGCGTTCTGCTTCGTCAGCTCAAGCTCGTCGTCGGGGAATGACGGCCGAAGCGAAATGTCTGCGAGCAGTCCCAGAACTTCGTCCGCGTAGGTCGAAAGAGAGGAGGCGGCGACGGTCGTGTAGTCGGAGGTCGCGCCCGCGTTCAGCGACGCGCCGAGTCGCGCCACCTCTTCGGCAATCTCGCGGCTCGTGCGCGACTGCGTCCCCTCGGCCAACATGTGCGTCATGATGTCGGTCAGTCCGGGCAGACCCGCCGGGTCGTATGCGTCGCCCTTGCGGAAGACGAGGCGGAAGCTGACGAGCGGCAGACGGTTCTGCTCGACGACGACGATGCGCAACCCGTTCGGGAGCGTCGCCTCGACGGGGACGGGCGTGTTGAGCGGCCGGGGCGCGAGCGGCGAGGGAGGTTCGCGCCGGAAGCTGTCCGTGTGATTATCCATTTGAGACATGATAACAGTAGTCAGTAAACGATGGTCAGTAGCCAGTAGAAAAACCTTCGGCGACGTGCGGTCAACGCTTCGGCAATCGTCAGGGTGTCGGCGGTCAGCGTCGCTGTCATCGTCAGCGCACGGAGCGCGGCGCGCTGATGTCTACTGACTACCGTCTACTGTCTACTTTCATTTTGTCGCCGGCGGCTCGGCTGGCTCGGCCGGCTGTTGTTCGGGTTTGGGGGAGGGCGAGGCGTCGGCTGACGGTCGGGGCGGCTCGGCCGTCGAGGGCGCGTCGGTCGGGGGTGCGGGCGGGACTTGCGGGGGCGGCGCGCCGGCCTCTTCGGGCGTCCCTTCGGCGGCGAGGGCGGCCACGGCCGCGGCCGGCTCTTCGACGGCGGGCGGCGCGGGGACGACTTCGAGCAGCGTGTGGTCTTCGGTCAGAAGGTATCGCGCCGTCGCGTCGCGTATCTGCTCGGGCGTGACGTCGAGGTAGCGTTCTATCTCGGTGTTGAAAAGCTCCGGGTCGCCGTCGTAGAGCGCGTACTCGGCGAGTCTCTGCGCGCGGTAGAGCGACGACTGACAGCCGCGCGTGAAGTCGTTCAAGAGATTGTTCCGAAGCTTCTCCATCTCCTCGGGCGTCGGCCCCTCTTCGGCTAAGCGTCGCACCTCCTCGCTCATCGTCGCGCGGATTTGGTCGGCGTCGTGGCCCGGCTTCGGGATGGCGAAGACGTAGAAGGACGAAGGGCCGCGCCGCTCGCCGATGCCGCCCTGTATGCCGACGACCGACTCCTCGCCCTTGACGAGTCGCTGGTAGAGACGCGAGCTGTCGCCTTCGAGCAGGAGGTCGCTCGCGAGCGAAAGCGCGTAGTAGTCGGGCGTGCGACGCGCGGGCGCTTTCCAGCCGAGCATGAGCGCCGGGAGTTGCGCGAAGCGGTCGCGGTAGAGTTCGTGACGGCCGGCGACGCCTTCCGGCTCACTCACGTCGACGGGCGGCGGCGCGTTCTGCGGGGGGATGGAGGCGAAATACTTTTCGACGAGCGCGCGCGCCTCCGCCGGGTCGAAGTCGCCGACGATGGAGACGACGGCGTTGTTGGGCGCGTAGTAGACGCGGAAGAACTCGCGCACGTCGTCGATGGTCGCGGCGTCGAGGTCTTCCATCGAGCCGATGGTCGAGTGCGCGTTGGCCGGGTTCTTGTAGACGAGTTCGTTCAGGCGGAGGAAGGCGTTCGAGTAGGGGCGGTTGTCGTAGTTGAGACGCTTCTCCTCCTTGACGGCCTCGCGCTGGTTGTCGAGGTTCTCCTGCGTCACGCGAAGCGAGCGCATGCGGTCTGATTCGAGCCAGAGGGCGAGCGGGAGTTGATGAGAGGGGAGCGTCTCGAAGTAGTTGGTGCGCTCCGACGAGGTCGTCCCGTTCATCGTCCCGCCGTTGTTGAAGATGTACTGGAAGTGGCCGGCCTTCGGCACGTTCTCCGACCCCTGAAACATCATGTGCTCGAAGAGGTGCGCGAACCCCGTGCGGCCCTCGCGCTCGTTGCGCGACCCGACGTCGTAGTAGACGGCCACCGAGACGACCGGCACGGAGTGGTCTTCGCTGAGGATGACGCGCAGCCCGTTCGGGAGCGTGAACTGCTCGACGACGAGGCGCGGCGACGTGAGAGTTGCGGACAAAGAGAACCTCCAAAGGCCGTGAATGGTAAATCGTGAATCGTGAATAGAGTTTGGGAGACTCTCTGCGTTCAGTCGTGAATCGTCAGGCCGAAGTCCCCGTCAGTCGATTGATGATTGACGGTCGACGATTTACGGCGTTTCATCCGTCTTGTTAATCATCCCGCGCAGCTCGGCCCGCAGGCGCTCAATCTCGGAGAGCTTCTGCTCGACGCGGCCGAAGAGCGGGTCTTGCGCCTTGATGCCCTCGTCGATGAGGAAGGCGGCGGCCTCGGCGCGGCTGCGGAAGACGCCGGCCAGAACGAGCTGGTCGAGCTTATCCTGCGCCTCGTGCGAGACCTTGACGGCGACGACGTAATCGTCCTTGGCCGAGATGGCCCGCTCGATGGTGCGGCTGATGTCGCGGCCGATGGAAGAGAGCGATTCGGGGATGCGCGTCAGAGTCTCGCGCATCGACGAGGAGAGGCGTTCGCGCTGCGGCCCGTCCGCCTCGTCGAACTCGTCCTCGCGCAGCACGAGGTCGTCAATCGGCTCCGGCTCGCTCGTCGCGCCGCCGCCGGTCGTCGTCGTCGCGGCCCCCGGCGCGAACGGGTCTTTGGGGTCATAAGGGTTGCTGCTCATAACGCT
>DASUNL010000096.1:0-21851 GCA_036277175.1 Pyrinomonadaceae bacterium
TGAGTAAGTAAAGGCCAAAGTAAAAAGGTAAAAGGCAAAAGTGAAGACGGGAGACGCGCTGCCCGTCTTCACTTTTGCCTTTTTACTTTTAGCTATTGCCTTTTTCTTTACGGGGCGGGCGGCTACCAAGCGATGCCGTAGTCCTCGCCGTGATTGCTCGAACCGCCCCACATCGTCGCGTGCTTGCGGTCGAAGAGGATGGCGTTAATCGGGCCGGAGGTGCGCGCCTCGAAGGTCAGCTCGTAGCCCATCCGTGTGAGTTCGGCGCGCACCCAAGGCGGCATCGACTCGGCGAGCAGGATGCGGCCGGGCCGCGACTCGTGCGCGCCGAAGGAGCTGCGCATCTGAAAGCTGTTGACGTTGGGCGCTTCGGCCGCCTCCTGCACGTTCATGCCGAACTCGACGACGTTGAGGAAGAACTGCAAGAGGTTCTGATCCTGACTGTCTCCGCCCTGCACGGCGAACGAGAGGAAGGGCTTGCCGTCGCGCAGCGCCATCGTCGGCGTGAGCGTGACGCGAGGCCGCTTGCCCGGCTCGATGACGTTGAAAGGCCCTTCGGACGCATCGAGCACGAAGCTCTGCGCGCGCTGGCTGAGACCGACGCCCGTCCGCCCGGCGATGACGGCCGGAACCCACCCGCCGCTCGGCGTCACCGAGACGACCCAACCCTCCGCGTCGGCCGCCTGCACGGAGGTCGTGCCCGCGTAGAAGGCGCGCTCGAACTCTTCATCGCGAGACGGGAGCGCGGGGGCAGTTCGGCCCAAGGGGCGAACCGTGTCCTGCGTCGCGGGCGGCGGCGCGGCGGGGTTCGCCGCCGGGCGCGCGTTCCAACGCTCAAGCGCCGCGCGGTAAGGGTTCGTCGCCCCCTGAAACGGGTAGGGGTCGCCGGGGCCTATCTCCGGGTCGTTGCGCTGCCAGTTGATTTCGGCCGCGCGCCGCTTGGCGTACTCCTTCGAGAGCAGGCCGCGAATGGGTTCGGCGGGCGGGAAGTACGGGTCGCCGTAGTAGAAGTCGCGGTCGGCGAAGGCCATGCTCATCGCTTGGTAGACGGCGTGGACGTAGCGCGCGCTGTTGTAGCCCGACGATTTGAGATCGACGTTCTCAAGGATGTTGAGCGCCTGAAGCATCGCCGGCCCCTGCGTCCAGTGGGTGAGCTTGTAGACCTCGACGCCCTTGTAGGTCGTCATCACCGGCTCTTCGATAATCACCTTCCACTCGGCCAAGTCCCGTTCCGTAAAAAGCGCGCCCTCCTCGCGCGCGCCGCGCACAAGCTCGCGCGCGATGTCGCCCCGGTAGAAGCGTTCGTAGGCGGCCATGATAGCCTCGCGCCGGCTCTTGCCACGGGCGAGCGACTCGGCCTCGGCCTCGACGAGTTTGCGGAGCGTGGCCGCCAAGTCCGCCTGCCTGAAAATCTCGCCCGGCTCCGGCGACTCGCGCCCCGCGCCGAGGTGCGGCAACAGCACTTCGCGCGAGTAGCGCCACTGCTTGAGCCGCCGCTTCTCGCGCTCGATGGTGTTGGCGAGTTGGGCCTCGATGGGGTAGCCGTCGGCCAGCTCAATCGCGGGCGCGAGCACGTCCTTGAGCGAGAGCCTGCCGAACTCGGCGAGCATGACGAGGAGGCCGCCCGGCGTGCCCGGCGTGACGGCGGCGAGCGGGCCGTATTCGGGCGGGTACTTCATCCCCTTCGACTTGTAGAACTCTGCGGTCGCGCCCGACGGGGCGACGCCGAGCGCGTTGACGCCGACGACCCGGCCCGTCTTCGGGTTGTAGATGAGCGCCTGCGTCTCGCCGCCCCACGAGAGCGTGTCCCACATCGTCGAGGTGGCGGCGAGCATCGCGCACGCGGCGTCCACGGCGTTACCGCCCTTCTGGAAGACCATCGCGCCGGCGGTCGCCGCCAGAGGCTTGCCCGTTATCGCCATCCAACGCCGCCCGTGAAGCACGGGCTTCTGCGTGCGCTGCGCGTTGTGGCCGGCGGGCGCGGCGAGGAGGCCCGCCAGCAGGAGAAGCAGACCGGCGAGCCGCGTCGCCCTTTTCAAACGTCGCACACTCTTTCCCTCCCGTCGAAATGTTTACGGCCCCGTGACCCCGGCGACGAAGTTTATCGCAACTCGTCCGAACGCGCCCAATAGTCTTGACGAGCAGACGCGCGCGGCCGGTCAAAGTCCGCCGGGCGTGTTGCAAAAAAAGCTCGCGGGCTTTATACCTCCCACACGTGCCCATCAAAACGTGAGGTCTCGCGCATGAAACGAAGCTCCGATTTGAAGGTGGTGCTTTTCTTCGTCTTCCTGACGATGGTGATGACGGTCTTGGTCATCATCTTCTGGGAGAAGACGCTGCGCCCGCCATTCTTCGCGTGGGTCGACGCGCGCTACCCCGGCGAGGCACAGGCGGAGCGGCGCTGGAACATCAAACAACGCACCGAGCACGTTTTCATCTCGCTGATGGTCGACGCGCTGGTCGTCACACTCCTGCTGCGCGTGGTGCGCCGCCAGCAGCAGCAACTGCTCGCGAGCGAGGCGCGCTACCGCGCGCTCTTCGAGCAGGCGCAGGACGGCATCGGCGTCGTCCGCGCGAAGGATTACCGGCTGCTCGAAGCCAACGGGAAGTTCTGCGACATCCTCGGCTGCCGGGTCGAAGAGGTCGTCGGCCGCGACGTCCGCGAGCTGCTTCGCACGAAGGATGACGAGGACGCCCGGCCGAACCACCCGAGCGTCGCGCCGCTCGAACAGCCTCCGGGCGAATGCGAGCTGAACGTCGAGACGGGGCAGGGCCGCACGCTTCCGGTCTCCATCTCGTCGACGCCGCTCGCGACCGACGGCGAGGAGATAACGCTCATCGTCATCCGCGACCTCTCGGCGCGCAAGCAGTTCGAAGCCGAGCGTGAAGAGATGCAGCGACAGTTCTACCAATCGTCGAAGCTGGCCTCCATCGGCGAGCTGTCGGCCGGCGTGGCGCACGAGATTAACAACCCCCTGAACGGCGTCATCAACTTCGCGCAACTGCTCAAGGACGAGGAGCGGCCGCGCACGGAGTTCGAGCGGCAGATGATTGACGGCATCATCGACGAGGGCGGGCGCATCGCGCAGATCGTCCGCGGACTGCTGGCCTTCGCCCGCGCCGACACGCACGAACTCGAACACGTCCACGTCGCCGAGCCGATTAGCACGTCCATCGCGCTCTTCGCGCGCCAGTTGGAGAAGGACGGCATCCGAGTCGAAGTCGAGCTTGAGCCGAACCTCCCGGCCGTGCGCGCCGACGGCTCGCGTCTGCGGCAGGTGGTCGTCAACATCATCAGCAACGCGCACTACGCCCTGAAGGCTAAGACCTTCGACGTGCCGGAGCCGAAAGTGTTTCGGATTACCGCGCGCCGCGCCGAGAAGGAGGGCGCGGGGGTCGTGCGGATGGAGTTTTTCGACAACGGCGTCGGCATCCGGAGCGAAGACTTGGGCAAGGTCTTCGACCCCTTCTTCACGACGCGACGCGACGCGAAGGGCACGGGCTTGGGCCTCAGCATCAGCTTCGGCATCATACGCGACTACGGGGGGACGATTAGCGTCGAGAGCGAGGAGGGACGGTTCACGCGCTTCGTCGTCGACCTCCCGTCCATCGAGGCTTGGGAGGACGAGTACGCCTGAGTGGGCGCGGCCGAACGGCGGCGGGCCGCGCTACTACTGCGCCGCAGTCTGCGACGACTCCTCCTCGTCGCCCTCCGCCCCGGCGTCGCTGTTGCGCAGCCCGAACCGCTTGAGCTTGCGGTAGAGCGTGGGCCGGTGGTAGTCGAGCACCTCGGCGGTCTTTTTGACGTTGCCGCCCGTGCGTTCGAGCGTCTGCGCAATCGCCTCGCGCTCAATCTCCTCCATCGTCATGTGCGGCGGGATGACGCAGTGGAAGCTCCCGGCCTGCGCGACGTGGAATTGTTCGGGCAGGGACTCGGGCGTCAGACGGTCTTCGGTCGCGAAGAGGACGGCGTGCTCGATGACGCTCTCCAACTCGCGGACGTTGCCGGGCCAGTCGTAGCGCATCAGCAGCGCGAAGGCCGGGGGCGAGATGTCGCGGATGCGCTTCTTGTACTTCTCGGCGTAGCGCCGGAGGAAGCGTTCGGCGAGCAGGGCCACGTCGTCGAGCCGCTCGCGCAGCGGCGGCACTCGAATCTTAATCGTGCTGATGCGGAAGTAGAGGTCTTTGCGGAGGCCGCCCTCGGCGAGCATCTGCGAGGTGTCGCGGTTGGTCGAGCAGACGAGGCGGAAATCGACGGCCACCTCATGCTCGTCGCCGAGCCGTCGCAACTTCCGCTCCTGCAACACGCGCAGGAGTTTCGTCTGGAGGTGGATGGGCATCTCGGCGATTTCGTCGAGCAGGAGTGTGCCGCCCGCCGTCGCCTCGATGAGGCCGCGCTTGTCGCGGTCGGCCCCGGTGAACGCGCCCTTGCGATAGCCGAACAGTTCCGACTCAATGAGCTCCTGCGGGATGGCGGCGCAGTTGATGCGCGTGAAGGCGCGCTCGGCGCGCGGGCTTTGAAAGTGGAAGGCTGCGGCTATCAACTCCTTGCCCGTCCCCGACTCGCCCTCGATGAGCACGGACGCATCGGAGGCGGCGGCCGTGCGGATGACGGCGTGGATTTGCTCGATGGCGGGCTGGCGTCCGATGATGCCGAAATCGTCGCCGCCGCCCGTCCGCGCGCTTTTCAGGATGCGGTTCTCGCGCTTGATGGCCTCGAACTGCAAGGCGCGCTCGACGAGCATCGTCAACTGGTCGGGCGTGAAAGGCTTTTCGATGTAGTAGAACGCGCCGCGCTTGATGGCCTCGATGGTGATGTCGAGCGAGCCGTGCGCGGTCATCAGGATGACTTCCGTCTCCGGGGTGTCGCTTTTGATGCGGGCGAGCAGGTCTAACCCGCTCGCGTCCGGGAGCCGCAAGTCCGTGAAGACGAGGTCGAAGGGCGGCCCCTTGAGCAGCTCCGCCGCCTCGCCCACGCTGCGCGCCGCCTCGACCTGATGGCCGAGCGACCCGAGGATTATTTTCAGCGCCCCGGTGACGCTCTGCTCGTCGTCCACGACAAGGATTCTGCTGTGAGGCATCGTTAACTCCCCTCCGGCTCCGCCGGTAGCTCGATGCGTATCGTCGTCCCCTCGCCGGGCCGACTGGCGACGGAGATTGTGCCGCCGTGCTGCTCGACGATCTTCTTGGCGAAAGGCATGCCGAGGCCGAGGCCCTGCGGCTTCGTCGTGTAGAAAGGCTCGAAGATGTTTCGCGTCTGCTCCTCGCTCATGCCCGCGCCGGTGTCGGCGATGTCGAGCCGGAGCTTGTCGGCCGTTCGTTCGGTGACGACTCGCAGAGTCCCGCCGCCCGGCATGGCCTGTATGGCGTTGAGCATCAGATTCATCAGGGCGGCGCGCAGCGAAGACTCGTCGAGCATGCCGCTCGCGTCTGACTCGGACTGAGAGAGGCGCACTTCGATTTTGTTCGCCGTTATCTGCGGCGCAAGTAGTTCGAGCACGTCGCCGACGATGCGTTTGAGGTCTACGCGCCGGGGCGTGAGACTGACGGGGCGGGCGAAGCTGAGTATCTGCTCGACCGTGCTCGTCAGGTGGTTGACCGTCTCGACGATTCTATCGACGAGCGAGGCTTCACTCTCGGACAGCTTGTCGGCGACTTTGCTTTTGAGGTGGAGCGAGTAGAGGAGGAGTCCGGCCAGAGGGTTTTTGACCTCGTGGGCGACCTGCGCCGCGACGCGCCCGAGGGCGGCAATCTTCTCCTGATGCGCGAGCCGCTGGTGGGCCTCGAAGAGTTGCTCGGTGCGCTCGGCGACGCGCGTCTCCAACTCCTCGGCGTAACGCTTGACCTCCTGCTCAAGCCGCAACTTTTCGTCGACGAGTCGCTTCTTCTCCGCCGCCCGCGCGACGGCGCTGAGCAGCACGCCCTTGACGATTGGCTTGGCGATGAAGTCGTACGCGCCGGCGCGGACGATTTGCGGTATCAGCGAGAGGTTCGGCTCGCCCGTAATCATGATGACGGGGATGTACTGCTCCGCGCCGCCGAGTCTCTGCAAAAGCTCGACGCCGCTCTTGCCCGGCAGGTTGATGTCGATGACGGCCACGTCCAACTCTTCGGCCTTGAAAGCCGCTGCGCTCTCGTAGTCGGCGGCTGACAGCACGGTGTAGCCGTCGCGCCTCAGGAACTCGCCCATCGTCAGGCGGATGCTCGGCTCGTCGTCAACGAGCAGGACTGTGGGCATAGTTGACGGCCTCGTTACGGGGTTCAATCAAAGCATGAGAAGCCCTTTCTTATACCATGCGTCTCCGACGACGAACCACCTTCAAAATATATCACTCGGCTCGGCCGTTTGACTCAAGTTGAAACATGCGGGGAAAATCGAGCTGACTTCGCCGTGACTGACGGGCGGAATTACAGATAAATTCAGCCCGGAGCGCGGACGCGGCACGCGGGCACGACTATTGCTTTGAACGACGAAGCCTGCCCCGAGACGCGCATTTCGCGCGCCCCGTGGGCGCGCACACCCCGATCCACCCTGACGAACGGCGGAGCCTCAAGGCCCTCGCGGGGGTCTGCGTCCGGCGGGACGCATGTCGCCGTTTCTCCTCGAACGAAAATTTTTTACACGGCAGGCGGAAACTGTGTCCGAGCGCGGAGAAAAACAGAAGAGCTGCGAAGTCCTCGTCATCGACGACGAGCCGAGCGTGGCCTATGCCCTCAAGATGATTCTTGAGGACACCGGCTATCGCGTCGCCGTCGCCCTGACGGGGCGCGACGGCATCGAGCAGTCGCGCCACGGCCGGTTCTGCCTGACCATCACAGACTTCCGTCTCCCCGACATGACGGGCCTCGACGTCATCAACGCCGTCCGCCGCGACGACCCGCGAAGTCTCTTCATCATCATCACGTCGCACGGCTCCGAAGAACTGATGGCCGAGGCGCGGAGTCGCGGCGCGTCCGGCTTCCTTTTAAAACCTTTCCCCCCTTCGGAGATTCTCCGGCTCGTCGAGAACACGCTCGCCGACCCACGGCCGAGTGACGAAGGGGCGCGCCCAAGCGATTCTCGCTGACCTCCTCTTTCGTCGTCTCCGCGCAACTCGCCCGCCGACGTGACACGTGGTGAAACACTCCGCCGAGGCGTTGACACACGATGAAACATCCCGCGCCTCCCGCCGCGAAACATTAAAACCATCCGTCGCGTTGCATTCCCCTTATCTTCTTAATCTTTTTCGGCGCTCGCGCGTCCGCTTGAGAGACGGGCACAACGCTTGCACTAAGCCTGCGCGCTCTGCGCTCACTACGCGCCCTCCCCGTTGTGCTAGACGACTTATAGCACGGACGGTCGGCCGCGAAGCGACACCGGCTGCAACTCCTCGCAGAGGGCGTTTCGTAGACAGCGCAGCCCTTCAGATGAACTTCCGATGAAGCCCCGCCACCACGTTCGCGTTGGTCGCGCGGCACGGGTGCGGCGGCCGCGTCTGACGCACTCGACCTGACGAACTCGAAATTCTTCGCGGACGCCTCTTTAATCGGCGGCCGAACTCGAAGAGGTTCGAGCGCCATTCAAAACACATTTTTTCATGATGTACGCGGGGCCTCGATGGCCCCCGACCGAGCGAAGCTTGTCCACGTTCGGGCGGCGAAAGCGCGGCCGGCGTTCCGACGCGGCGATTTTGTTTAGCGAGGCGTGCGCCTTTGACGGCGCGACGCAGTGGGCCTCGCTCACCTTCCATCGTTTGTGGTGGCGACCTCCGCCCCTTCGGGCCGGGGCTTCACCGATTCCCAGAGGCGAAAGAAATGAAGATTAGACATATTTTGCGGCGGTGGCAGTCGCGCCTCCCGTCCTACGGCGTGGCGGCCCTGCTGCTCGCCGCGACGGGCGTGAGCGCGGCCGCGCAGACGCCGACACCCACTCCTCCGGTGGACTGCGAGCGCACGGTCAAGGCCGACGTGGTCGCGCTCGATCAGGTCATCACTTATAACCGTCTCGGCACGATTAACCCGGCGGGGATGATCTACGCGCTCAAGCGCGACGTCGTGCCCGTTGACCCGTCGAAGGGGCTGACCCCCGGCAACGTGCAGCTCCGGCCCGACAAGCGCCCGCGCCCGATTGCGCTGCGCATGAACGTCGGCGACTGCCTGCTCATCAACTTCATCAACCTGCTCGCGCCCGACCCGGCCGACGTCAATTCGTTCGCCGCCAACAACGCCCCGGCCACGCGCACGGCCTCGGCCCACGTGATGGGCCTGCCGCTGGTCGGCTCGATTGCCTCCGACGGCTCGAACGTCGGTCAGAACCCGTCGAGTCTGGTCGGGCCGGGCGGCACGGCCACCTACACCTACCTCGCGCAGCGCGAGGGCAACCACCTTCTCTACTCGACCGCCGCGACGACGGGCGGCGAGGGCGACGGCGGCTCGCTCGCGATGGGCCTCTTCGGCTCGGTCAACGTCCAGCCCAGAGGGGCCGAGTGGTATCGCTCGCAGGTGACGGCCGCCGAGATGGAGATGGCGACCCAGAAGAAAGAGGACGGCACGCCGAAGACGACGCCGGGCGGACAGCCCGTCATCAACTACGACGCCGTCTACCCGACGGGCCACGCGCGCGCCGGTCAGCCCATCCTCAAGATGCTCGATGCCAACAACAACATCGTGCACACAGACCTCAACGCCGTCATCACCGGCCCCAACAAGGGCCGCTTCCCGGCGGGCACGTACCGCCCGAACCCGGTCGAGCCTGACCGCGACCAGCCGTTCCGCGAGTTCACCGTCGTCTACCACGACGAGATTAAAGCGATTCAGGCTTTCCCGCAGTTTGAAGACCCCGTCCTTTCGCACACGCTCTACAGCGTCAAGGACGGCTTCGCCATCAACTACGGCACGGGCGGCATCGGCGCGGAAATCCTCGCCAACCGCCTCGGCGTCGGCCCGATGGCTAACTGCACCGAGTGCAAGTACGAAGACTTCTTCCTGTCGGCTTGGGCCGTGGGCGACCCGGCGCAGATCGTCGACGTTCCGGCCAACACGACCGACGAAGACGGCAACCTGATTAAGGGCGCGAAGGCGACCAAGGTGCTATTCCCCGACGACCCGTCGAACGTCCACCACTCGTACCTGAACGACCACGTCAAGATGCGCGTCGTTCACGCCGGGCCGAAGGAGCACCACATCCACCACCTGCACGCGCACCAGTGGTTGAACACGCCCGACAGCGACAACTCCAGCTACCTCGACAGCCAAGCCTTCGGGCCGGGCTACTCCTTCACGACCGAGATCGCGCACGGCGGCACGGGCAACCGTAACAAGACGCCGGGCGACTCAATCTTCCACTGCCACTTCTACCCGCACTTCGCCCAAGGGATGTGGGAGATGTGGCGCGCGCACGACGTTTTTGAAGCGGGCACGCAGCTCGACGGCGACGGCACTCCCGCCAACGGCGCGCGCGCTCTGCCCGACGGCGAAATCGCCGACGGCACTCCGATTCCGGGCCTCGTGCCGCTGCCGACCATCGCCATGGCCCCGATGCCGACCGAGCAGTTCAAGGGCTTCCCCTTCTACATTCCGGGCGTCGCTGGCCACCGCCCGCCGCACCCGCCGCTCGACACCGTTGACGACGGCGGACTGCCGCGTCACGTCATCCTCGGCGGCGAGGCCGAGTCGGTCGAGACGCGCCTCGACTTCAGCAAAGAGATTCTGGTCGCCGAGGCCAAGGCCATCCCCGAGGCGGGGACGCCCGAAGAGATCGCGGCGATGAACTTCCACGCGCAGAAGCAGGTCGCCAGCTTCCGCCCCGACGGCACGCCCGCCGGCTTCGTCCTGAACGGCCTGCCGGCCAAGCCCGGCGCGCCCTTCGCCGACCCGTGCCGCGACGACAACGCCAACGCCATCGGCAACCCGCGCACCTACAAGGCCGCCGCCATTCAGCTCGACCTCAAACTGAACAAGGCGGGCTGGCACTTCCCGCAGTCGCGCATCCTCGCGCTGTGGGACGACGTCGCGCCGACGCTCGCGGGCACGCGCGCGCCGGAGCCTTTCTTCTTCCGCGCCAACACCAACGACTGTATTACGTTCCACCACACCAACCTCGCCCCGCACGTCTACGAGCTCGACGACTTTCAGGTGCGCACGCCGACCGACCTCATGGGTCAGCACATCCACCTCGTGAAGTTCGACGTGACCTCGTCCGACGGCGCGGGCAACGGCTTCAACTACGAGGACGGCACGTTCGCTCCGGGCGAAGTCATCGAGCGCATCCACGCCATCAACGCGGGCGGCGGTCTCGCCTCCTTCGACGGCACGTCGCGGACGCAGCTCGAAGCCGAGCCGCACCCGTTCTTCGGCACGCTCGGCGCGCAGACCACCGTCCAACGCTGGTTCGCCGACCCGACGCTTAATCTGGCGGGCAAAGACCGCACGCTCGGCACGGTCTTCTCGCACGACCACTTCGGCCCCTCGACGCACCAGCAGGCGGGCCTCTACGCCGGTCTCGTGACCGAGCCGGAAGGCTCCGTCTGGAAACACAACGAGACGGGCCAAACCCTCGGCGGGCGCTTCGACGGCGGCCCGACGACGTGGCAGGCCGTCATCGAGACGCCGAACGCGGCCAACAGCTACCGCGAGTTCCTGATTGAGTTCGCCGACTACACGCTCGCCTACAAGGCCGGCGCGGGCATCAACGGCGCGGGCCACGCCATCCCCGACCCGGCGGGGGCCATCAACCCTCCGGCGAAGGAAGAGGCCGACTTGCCGATTAACGTCAAGAAGGCCGACGAGTGCCCCGGCGGCGTGCCTCTGCCGTGCCCCGAGGCCGTTTCGGCGGCCGACCCCGGTACGATGACCGTCAACTACCGCAACGAGCCGGTCGCCTTGCGCGTGCAAGACCCGAACTCGAACACGCAGGCTGCGGGCGACGCGGGCGACCTCTCGAACGTCTACCGTTCGGACATCACGCGCGCCAACCCCGACCTCAACCAGCAGCCCGGCTTCTATCCGGCGCTGACGGGCGGCCTCAAGCCCGGCGACCCGTTCACCCCGCTGATGCGCGCCTACGAGGCCGACCGCGTGCAGATACGTGTCCTCGTCGGCGCTCACGAGGAGAGCCACAACTTCACCGTCCACGGCCAGAAGTGGCTCTACGAACGCTCCGACCCGAACTCGGGCTACCGCAACTCGCAGTCGATGGGCATCAGCGAGCACTTCGAGTTCGAGCTGCCGGGTGTCGCGGCGATCAAGGGCAACAGCCCGTTCGTCGACTACCTGTACCAGCCCGGCGCGTCCGTCGATAACCAGTGGAACGGGACGTGGGGTCTGCTGCGCGCCTACAACGGCGGCGTCGGCCTCCAGCCCGACCTCGTGCCGCTCCCGAATAACTCGGACGGCAAGGCCGACTCGGCCGTCAACAAGAAGGACTTCCAAGGCGTCTGCCCGGTCAACGCGCCGAGCCGCAAGCTCAGCGTGACGGCCGTCGCCGCCCGCGACGCGCTGCCCGACGGCACGCTCGTCTACAACAGCCGCACCGACAACGGCGGCCGCCTCCACGACCCGACCGCGATTCTCTACTTCCGTTCGACCGACATCGACGGCGCGGGCAAGGTCAAGGCGGGCGTCCCCATCGAGCCGCTCGTGCTCCGCGCCAACGCGGGCGACTGCATCGAGCTGACGCTCCAGAACCGTCTGCCGGTTGACATGCCCGACCTGCCGGGCTGGAACACCGTGCCGATGATCATCGAAGGGTTCAACGCCAATCAGGTGAAGCCCTCGAATCAGGTTGGCCTCCGCCCGCAGCTCGTCGCCTTCGACGCGCTGACGAGCGCCGGCGAGAACGTCGGCATGAACGTCGAGAACGCCATCGCCGGCGGCGTGCTGACGCCCGGAACGAAGCAGACGGCCGGCCCCGGTCAGGTCGTCAAGTACAAGTGGTACGCGGGCGACATCCGCATGAACGGCACGACGAAGGTTGCCACGCCGATTGAGTTCGGCGCGACCAACCTCATCTCGTCCGACCCGATTAAGCACTCGAACAAGGGTGCCATCGCCTCGCTTATCATCGAGCCGCAGGGCGCGACTTGGATTGAAGACGCGACCTCGCGCGCTTCGGCCACCGTCACCAAGACCGACGGCAGCTCGTTCCGCGAGTTCGTCCTCCAGTTCCAGACCGACGTCAACCTGCGTCGCGGCGACCTCGAAGGCGACGCGGCGGCCGTCCCGAACGTGGCGGGCGAAGAGGACGCCGAAGACTCCGGTCAGAAGGCGCTCAACTACCGCACCGAGCCGATGTGGAAGCGTTTGGGCTACGCGCCCGAACTGCCGCTCGAACAGACGCGCGAGTTCGACTACACCAACTCGCTCTCGAACGCACAGGTCGGGGGCGACCCCGAGACTCCTGTCTTCACGGCCAAGGCCGGTCAGGCTGTCAGGTTCCGCGTGCTCAACTCGAACGGCCACGCGCGCAACAACGTGTTCCAGGTTCACGGGCACGTCTGGCAGCAGGAGCCTTACGTCAACAACTCGACCCGCATCGGCTCCAACCCGCTCTCCGAGTGGAAGGGGGCGCAGCAGGGTCACGGCGCGTCCAACCACATGGACGTCGTCGTCGAGAACGGCGCGGGCGGCGCGCGGCGCGTCGTGGGCGATTACCTCTACCGCACGCAGTCGTCCTTCCAGTTCGACAACGGGCTGTGGGGCATCTTCCGCGTCACCCAGTAAACGGGCGGAAGACCCGAGGGTCTTCGGCCTCCACTTCAACCAGACGAGAGCGCAGTTCGGCCGCGGCCGGGCTGCGCTCTCCGCTTTTCGGGCGACGTGATTCACGCTGAGGCACAGGGCCGCGCCCCTGTTTCACCACGAAACACACCCTTGCGCGTCGCGCGCGGGGCGCGGCGGCCGATGGCTTTTCTTTACGTCATTTAGGCGGGACGTCGCGCGCGGGCACGGTGCTTGCTTTAAGAATGGGTGCGCACACAAGCAAAAGCTCCCCGGCGGGCAGAGCTTCTCGGCGCGACAACTCCAACTCAAGAAGTATGAAGGGACGATGAAAACAATGATGAAGAAGTTCTCTTACGCCGCCATCCTATTCGCGCTCGCGCTGCTCGTCGCCGCGCCCGTCGCGCAGGCCACGACCGTCAGCGAAGCGCAGGCGATGATCGCCAACCTCAAGACCGAGTCCACGACCGTCGCCATCACCAGCAAGCAGGCCGATAAAGACCGCGCGGGCCTCGTCGGCAAACTCAACGAGGCGGGCCTCAAGGTCGATCAGGCGAAATTCTGCGACGCCATCCAGAAGCTCAACGACTTCAAGACGAAGGTCAACCAGCTCGTCGCCGCCGGGAAAATCAATCAAGACCCGGCCCTCGGCACGACCGGGCAGGAACTCCTCTCGGACGCCGACGCGGCCATCGCGGCCATCAACGACCTTGCCGTCCAGAGCACCGGCACGGCCTGCGTTTTCTAAGAGCCGCCTCGAAGGTTTCTCGCGTGTGCGGTCGGCCCACGGGCCTCGCCTCAAGACGAGCGGCAGTCCCCGCAAGGGGACGGGCCGGCCGCATCGCTTAACCTAAACCTCGCTCACTTAAATACTCGAACGACGGTCGTCGGCCCTCCGCCGCCCGCCGCGCGAAATCACAAAAACAGACGTTCACTCTCTCCAAAGAACGACTCCGGCCGTGCGTGCCGGGCTCGCCCCCGCGTACTTCTCCGGGGCAACGGGCCGACGCCGTCGGGTCACATAGGAGGTGTGTGCGCACGATGAAAACTCTTGCCCCATAAGAGAAGATAAGGATGAAGACGATGGAGACCACTCCGCAAGACTTGAGACAGACCTACCAGACGACCGACCTCATGCTGGCGAGCTTCCTGCGCTGCCGCAACTTCCAAATCGAAAACATCAAGCAGAACAAGGGCCGCACCCTCTTCGTGTTCGACGACACGCCGGAGCTGCGACTTGCTATTATCGACTTCGCCAACGACTCGACGGTCGCCGTCCGCTCTTTCTGCGGGACTGTGCGCGACCTGAAGGCGATTACACGTTAGGCTAGGCCGCGAACGCCGCCGCCGACGCCGCCGACGCGCGCTCGCGTCCGCCGCGCACGCAAGCCTGTGCCGCCGATTTCTGTCCGACTCCGCCACTAAGAATTGATTATGAAGACGACGCAAAAATTCCTGCCCCGCATGCTCCTCCTTCTCCTCGCCGCCGTGGCGTGCGCGTGGCCCGCCGTCGCGCAGGAGAAACCCGCTTCCCCTGAAGCGCCCTCGCCGACACCGGCGGCGCGCCCGACGCAGAGCAGCGTCGCGCGCGGCCCGCAGAAAATTGAGCGCGAGGGCGTCGAGGTCGAGTTCACCATCGAGCCGCTCGAAGAGGCGGGCAAGACCTCGGACTTGATGGAGGCGAAGGAGGCTTCCGTCCGTTTTAAGATTACGGACAAGGCGACCCGGACGCCGCTCTCCGGGGTGAAGCCCGCCGTGTGGCTGACGCGGCGCGGCGACGTCGCGCCCGACGACAAGTTGTGCCGCGAGAAAGTCCAGTCGTTCCTACAGGGCAGCCTCCGCTCGCGCCCCGACGTTGACCTCAACGCCTACTACCTGCTCGCGCTCAATCAGGAGGCCAACATCTCGGTCATCGACCCGCTGCTCGGCTTCGGGTCGAGTAAACTCCTGACGCTCGTGATGCTGCAAAGCCCCGGCGAGGACTGGGCGCAGAAGCCGGGCGACGAGCGTCTCTTCGTCTCGATGCCGCTCGCGGGTCAGGTCGCGGTCGTTGACACCGGGACGTGGAAAGTCTTAACCAACGTCGACGCCGGGACGAAGCCGACGCGCCTGCGCCTGCAACCCGACGGCCGCTACCTCTGGGTCGGTAACGACGTGGCGGCGGGCGGCGAGAGCGGCGTGACCGTGATTGACACCACCACGCTCAAGGTCGTGGCGCGGCTACAGACGGGCGCGGGCCATCACGAGTTCGACTTCAGCGGCGACAGCCGCTTCGCCTTCGTCACCAACCAAGACGACGGCACGCTCTCCGTCATCGACGTGCAGAAACTCGCCAAGGTCAAAGAGATTAAGACGGGCGCGCCCGCCTCCTCCGTCGCCTTCTCGCCGCTCGGCAACGCCGTCTACGTCGTCAACGGCGCGGACGGCCAGATAGCCGTCGTCGACACGCGCAGCCAGCAGGTCGCCGCGCGCATACAGGCGCGGCCGGGCATCACGTCCGTGCGCTTCGCGCCGGGCGGCCGTTGGGGGTTCGTGCCCAACCCGACGGAGTCGGTCGTCCACGTCTTCGACGCCTCGACCAATCGCCTCGCGCACACCATCGGCGTTGACAAGGGGCCGGATCAGGTCGCCTTCACCCGCGCGTTCGCCTACGTCCGCTCGAACGCCTCGACCGAGGTCAGCCTGATTCGACTGAGCACGATGGGCGGCCAGCCCGACGTGGTCAAATTCCCCGGCGGGCAGAACGCCCCGGCCGACGCGCCCGTCGCGGCGAGCGTCGCCGACGTCATCGTGCCCGCGCCCGAAGGCAACTCGGTGCTCGTCGCCAACCCCGCCGACCGCACCATCTACTACTACTCGGAGGGCATGGCCGCGCCGATGGGCAGCTTCCAGAACTACCGGCGCAACCCGCGCGCGGTGATGGTCGTCGACCGCTCCTTGCGCGAAGTCACTTCGGGCGTTTACGCGACGACGACCAAGCTGCCGAAGAGCGGCGTCTACGACGTGGCGTTTCTGCTCGACTCGCCGCGCATCACGCATTGCTTCGCGGCCGAGGCGCAGCCGAACCCCGAGGTCAAGCGCGAGAAGCAGACGGCGCTGCGCATCGAATACCTCAACGAGGACAAGCGCCTGCGCGTCGGCGAGAATTACAAGCTCCGCTTCAAGCTCATCGAGACTGAGACGAACAAGGCGAAGAGCGACCTCGCGGACGTTCGCGTGCTGACGTTCCTCGCGCCCGGCATCTGGCAGAAGCGCGACTTCGCGCGCTCGGTCGGCCAAGGCGTCTACGAGCTCGACATCAACGTCCCGCAGACGGGCGTCTACATGGTCTTCGTCGAGAGCCGTTCGCAGGGCGTGGCCTTCAGGCAACTGCCCTACTTAACTCTGCAAGCGGCGGCGTCCGCCCCGGCGTCCGCACCGAGCGCCGCGACGGACAAGCCCGGAGAAGTTGGAAGACAGTAGCCGCGCCGCGCGAGCCACGGCGGCGGCGACTGTCGGGAGGAAATGATGAATCACACACACCACGAAACGCGAAGCGCGCCGCTCATGCGTCTGACGCTCGGCCTGCTCCTCTGCGCGCTGGCACTCGTCCCCGCGCAGGCGCAGAAAAGGCACACGCGCCACGGCGTCGCCAAAACGACGAAGAAGGCCGCGACGGCGCGGCAGAGCAAGCCTGCGGACGTGGCTTACTACTCGTGCCCGATGCACGCGAGCGTCAAAGAGAAGTCGGCAGGCAGGTGTCCGAAGTGCGGCATGGACTTGCGCCCGGTGAGCCACGCGGACGCGCGCGAGGCCGAAGCCTCCGCAAACGACGCGGGCGCGTCCGGCCCTAACGCCGCGACCGCCACGAACGCCACGACCGCAGCCGACGCCGAGACTTCGACCGGGCAAGTGGCGAGAATGAACATCCCCGACACCGAGCTGCTCGATCAGGACGGGCGGAAGGTTCGCTTCTACACCGACCTCGTCAAAGGCAAGACCGTCGCCATCAACTTCATCTTCACGACCTGCACGACCATCTGCCCGCCGCTCGGCGCGACGTTCGCGCGCGTGCAGAAGGAGATGGGCGAGCGCGCCGGGAAAGACGTGCGCTTCATCTCCATCAGCGTCGACCCGGCGACCGACACGCCCGAACGTCTCAAGGCGTGGGCGGCGAAGTTCCGCGCCGGCGAAAGCTGGACGCTGCTGACCGGCAACAAGCCGGAGGTGGACGAGCTTTTGCGCGTCCTCGGCGCGTCCTCCGCTCGCCGCGAAGACCATTCGCCGACCATCCTCATCGGCAACGACGCGCGCGGCACTTGGACGCGCACCTACGGCTTGGCGAAACCGAGCCGCCTCGTCCAAATCATCAACGACGCCATCGACGGCACGACCGCCGCCGACGCTGCGGAAGGAACGAACCAATGACGCGAAAATTTTTCATCGCCCTCGTCTTCTCGGCCGCCCTCTCGGCGGCGGCGCACGACGGCTTCGCCCAGACGAAAGCCGCCGGGCAAACTCCGCCGCCGCAGCCCGCCGCGCCGCACGACCACACGCACATGACGAAGCCGGCGGAAGAGCCGACGGTCGCGCAGAAGTATTTCACGGACGTCGAGCTGCTCGACCAGAACGGCGAGCGTCGCCGCTTCTACACGGACGTGCTCAAGGGCAAGACGGTCATCGTCAACGCCTTCTTCACCACCTGCACGTCGGTCTGCCCGCCGATGAACCGCAACATGGAGAAGATTCAGGAGGCACTCGGCGACCGCGTCGGCAAAGACGTGTTCCTCGTCTCGATAACGGTCGATCCGGCGACCGACACGCCCCCGCGCCTCAAGGAGTACGCCGAGAAGTTCCACGCCGGGAAGGGCTGGATTTTTCTGACCGGCAAGAAGGAGAATCTCGACTGGGCGCTCTACAAGCTCGGCCAGTACGTCGAGAATAAGGAAGACCACAAGACCATCTTCATCATCGGCAACGAGACGACCGGCCTCTGGAAAAAAGCCTTCGGCATGGCGAAGCCCGCCGAGTTGGTGCAAATCGTCGAGAGCGTCGTCAACGACAAGGGCGGCGATAAAGGCGGCACGAAGTAGAGGCGCGGGTCTTCCGAGCCGCGCCCGGCGATGCAAATGATGGGTCAGAAATTAAAACTCTTAGCGGTCGCGTTGTGGGTCGCGTTCGCGCTCGCCGCCTCGTCCGCGCACTGGGCGACCGCCACCACGTCGGCGGCGCGGCAGACGCCCGCGCCGGGGCAGAGTGCGGGCGCGACGACCGCCGAGCGCCCACTGACCCCGCAGGAGCGGCGCGGCAAGGCCATCTACCTGCGCGGCGAAAGCCCTTCGGGCAATGAGATAACGGCGATGGTCGGTGAGCTTGATGTGCCCGCTTCGACCTTGACCTGCGCGGGCTGCCACGGGATGCGCGGCGAGGGCAAGACCGAGGGCGGCGTGACGGCCGGAAACTTGACGTGGGCGAACCTCCTCAAGCCCTACGGCCACACGCACCCGACGGGGCGCAAGCACGGGCCGTTCGACGAACAGTCGTTCGCGCGCTCGCTCGTCGAAGGCGTAGACCCGGCGGGCAACGAGATGCTGGTGGCGATGCCGCGCTTCAAGATGGCGGCCGAAGACGTGGCCGACCTCATCGCGTACCTCAAGCGCATCGAGGCCGACCGCGACCCCGGCCTCACGGAGACGAGCGTCAAGGTCGGAACGATTCTTCCGGCGACGGGCGCGCTCGCCGAGACGGGCGCGGCGATGCGGGACGTGCTCACGGCCTACTTCGCGGACGTCAACGACAAGGGCGGAATATACAACCGCCGCGTCGAGTTGCAGACGGCCGAGACGGGCGCGGATGCGTCGGCGACGGCGGCCAACGCGAGGCGTCTGGTCGAAGACGGGCAGGTCTTCGCCGTCGTCAGCGGGCTGAGCGCGGGCGCGGACAGAGAGCTGGCCGCCTTGACGCAGGAGGCGGGAGTCCCTTTCATCGGGCCCGCGACGCTTCTCCCGCAGACGGGTTTTCAGACGAACCGATACATCTTCTATCTCATGCCCGGCGCGAGCGAACAGGCGCGCGCCCTCGTCAACTTCGCCGCCGGACGGCCGGAGTTGAAAAAGTCGCGACTCGCCGTCGTCCACTCCGAAGGCGAGCTAACGTCGGCGGCCGCCGCAGCGGTCGAAGAGCAGGCGCGGCGGGCCGGTTGGAGCTCCGTCGTCAAGAGAGCTTACACGGACGGGCGCTTCGACGCGGCCGCGACCGTCGCCGCGCTCAGGCGCGAGGGCGCGGAGGCCGTCTTCATCCTCGGCACGAAGGGCGAGGAGGCGAGCTTCATCAAGGAGGCCGACGCCGCGGGTTGGACGCCGCACGTTTTTCTGCTCGGCGCGTTGACCGGGAGGGGGCTCGCCGAGGCCGTCCCCTTGAGCTTCAAGGAGCGCGTCTTCCTCTCCCTGCCGACCGTGCCGGGCGACGTGACGCGCGAAGGGCTGGCGGAACTGCGCGCCCTGCAACAGAAGTACAAACTCGCGCCGCGACACACGGCGTCGCAGCTGATGGCCTTCGCCGCCGCCAAGATTTTCGTCGAGGCGCTCAAGCGCGCCGGGAGAGATTTGAGCCGCGAGACGCTCGTCACGGCGCTCGAAGGTCTCTACGAATACGACACGGGGGTTACGCCCCGCATCACGTTCGGCCCGAACCGCCGCGTCGGGGCGGCCGGCGCTTACGTCGTCACGTTCGACCCCGCGAAGCGAGAGCTGGTCGCCGCGAGCGGTTGGGTCAAGAGCAATTAATTTCCGATACATGAAGGATGAAGCGGAGGAAATAGTGAAAAAGCTTTTATTCGGTCTTCTGATGATGCTCGCGTTTGTCGCGCCGACTGACGCGCAGACTGCCGGGCAACCGGCCGCGACACGCATCGAGGCGGCCGCCGATTGCGGGTGCGAGGACAAGCCCTTGCCCGAAGTGCTCGGCGTCGTCAACGGCGTGAAGATAACCAAACAAGACCTCAGCCCCGAGACGCAGGCGCGCGTCGACGAGTTGCAGCGCGAGGTCATCGAGGCGCGCGCGCGCGAACTCGATTTGCAGATTGATTCCATGCTGCTCGAAGCCGAGGCGAAAAAGCGCGGCGTCTCGACCTCGCAGGTGCTCAGGGAGGAAGTCGTCGCCAAGGTGCAAGCGCCGACCGAGGCAGAGGCGCAGACCTTCTACGAGCAGAACAAGGCGCGCATTCAGGGCGAATTCAAGGACGCCAAGGAGAACATCCTCGCCTATCTCAGCTACGGGCGGCAGCAGGAGTTGGCGCGCGCTCTGGCCGAGCGTCTGCGCGCGGCGGCCGAGGTCAAAGTGCTCGCCCGACCTTCGCCGCAGGCCGCCGGTCGCGCCGACCGCGCGCGCGCGTTGGCCGTCGTCAACGGCAAGCAGATTACGGCGGGCGATGTCGAAGACAGCCTGCGCCCTTTAATCTTCCGCGTTCAGGAACAGGCTTACGCGCTTCGCAAGCAAGACCTCGAACTGAAGATTAACGACCTTCTGCTCACGCAGGAGGCGCAGAAGAGGCAGGTCACCGCGCGCGCTCTGCTCGACGCCGAGGTGGGCGCGAAAGTGCCGCGCGTGACGGAGGCCGAAGCGCGGAAGTTCTATGACGAGAACAAGGAGCGCATCAGCGGCGAGTTCGCGCAGATTAAGGCGCAGGTCGTCGAGTATCTTCAGGAGGCGGAGGAGCACAAGGCCACGCACGCCTTCGCCGAGCGTCTGCGGCGCGCGTCGGTCGTCGAGACCCACCTCACCGCGCCGGAGCCGCCCGCCCACCTCATCTCGACCGACGACCAGCCGTCGAAGGGCAACCCCCAAGCGTCGGTCACGGTCGTCGAGTTCACCGACTTCCAATGCCCGAGTTGCGCGCAGCAGTACCCGGTCATCGAGCGCATCATGCGGGAGTACGGCGACCGCGTGCGCCTCGTCGTGCGCGACTTCCCGCTCTCACAGCACGCCGACGCCGTGAAGGCCGCCGAGGCGGCCGAGGCCGCGCGCGAGCAGGGCAAGTACTGGGAATACGTCGCGGTGCTTTTCCGCAACCAGTCGGCGCTCGGAGCCGATAAGCTAAAGCTCTACGCGACGCAGCTCGGCCTCGACCGCGCGCGCTTCGACGCCGCGCTCGACTCCGGCAAGCACGCCGAGAAGGTGGAGCGCGACGTGCTCGACGGGCAGAAACTCGGCGTCAACGGCACGCCGACGTTTTACGTCAACGGCAAGCGCCTCTCCGAACGCTCCTACGAAGGTCTGAAGGCCGCCATCGAGGCGGCCCTCAAAGCCAAGGGCGCGACGCCAAGAAATACGGCCTCGAACTAACCGCCTGAATATCTATTCAACGGCAAAAGGTAAAAGGCAAAAGGAGAAGAGCATGACGCCTCTTCTCCTTTTGCCTTTTACCTTTCGCCTTTTTCTTTACCGCGCCATCTCGGCGATGAACTTGGCGTAAAGTTCCTTGTCGAGTGTCTTGAGGAGGTTCGACTCGGCGTTGGCCGAGGCGCGGTCGCCGATCTCCATGTAGGTGACGGCGAGGTTGTAGTGGGCCTCGGCCATGTCGGGCCGCAGTTCCACGGCGCGCTTGAACGAGTCGATGGCCTTGTAGAACTGACCCGAGTAGTAGTAGGCGTCGCCCAACTTGTTGTGCGCCTCGTAGGAGTTGGGCCGGAGCTTGAGCGCCTGTTGGAAGGCGCGTATGGCGTCGTTGTTTTTGCCCTGCTTGACCTTGCAGAAGCCGACCTGTATCCACGCCTCGACGCGGTTCGGGTTCTTCGACACGGCGTTCTCGAAGTGGCTCAGGGCGCTGTCGTAGTTGCCGAGCCAGAGCGAGTTCAGCCCGTTCTTGTACCACCAGTCGGAGACGCCGTCCCCTTGCGGCCCGCCGCGACGGCGACGCGACCCCAACTCCTCGAAAGACATTCGCACGGCACTGTCGCCGAGCGCCGCGACACGCGCCGCGCCCATCGCCAAGTTGATGTTCTGCCCGTTCGTCACCTTAATCGTGACGACGCCCACGACCTGCCCGCGCATGTTGAAGACCGGGCTGCCGGAGTTGCCGTGCGAGATGGGCGCGGTGATTTGAATGATGCGCCCGACGTTCGGAACTTCGCGCACGGCCGAGACGATGCCGTCCGAGACTGACCCTTCGAGCCGGA
>DASUNL010000097.1:0-2538 GCA_036277175.1 Pyrinomonadaceae bacterium
ACTCGAATCCGAAATCCAAAGACCACAGTCCGAAGTCGATCATGTTTCAGCCGTCGTACAACCACTACCTGGACAGACTCCGCGAGCCGCACAGCTACGTGGACATCTTCCTCGTGTTCCTGATGGTGTACGCGCTGCTGAAGCTCATCCGCGGCACGCGCGCCGCGCCGATGGCCGCCGGCATCGGCGGACTCGCGCTGCTCTACTGGGTCGCGGCCAACTACGACCTGGCGACGCTTGAGTTCGTCCTGCGTCCGGCGCCGATCTACATCGGCTTCGCCATCATCATCCTCTTCCAGAACGAAATCCGGCAGGCGCTCATCACCTTCGGCAACCGCATCCGCATCCCCCTGCTCTTGCGCCACCGCGGGCAGTTCGGCGAGGGCGTCTACGACGAGATCGTGCTCGCCGCGACCACGCTCGCCTCGACCAAGACGGGCGCGCTCGTCGTCATCGAACGCGCGGCGAGCCTGAACAACGTCGTCGAGGGCGGCGTCAAGCTCGACGCCGAGTTGTCGTACGACCTCCTGGTGACGATCTTCAACCCGGCGACGCCGCTGCACGACGGCGCGGTCGTCATCCGCGGCCACCGCGCCGCCGCCGCCGCGTGCTTCCTGCCGCTCACCTTGAACCCGATGCTCTCGAAAGACCTCGGCACGCGCCACCGCGCCGCCATCGGCATCACCGAGGACACGGACGCCGTCGCCGTCGTCGTCTCCGAAGAGACCGGCATCATCTCCTTCGTGCAGGGCGGCCACATCCGCCGCAACCTCGACGCGACGAAACTGCGCGCCGCCATCCTCGAAGCCCTCGAACCGCCCTCGCGCCGCGTCGACGAAGAGCAGGCCGAGGCCGACAACGCGCAGGTCAGAGGCCAGAGCCTGGAGGTCAGTAAAAACTGACCCGCGCCCGACTCCCGGCACGAGACCTTTCATGAAGCAACCACTGGCCGCTGACTTCTGACCGATGTCATTTCGTGAAGCGAAAAGGAAAGGCACGACGGGCGACGCGCGGCGCGTGGTCGCCGAGTGGCTGCGCGAGATTTTCCTCGAAGACCTCGGGCTGAAACTCCTCGCGCTCGTCATCGCGGTCGGCCTGTGGTTCGCCGTGACTAGCCTGCGCGCGCCCGCCACCGTCAGGCTGCGCGGCGTCCCACTCGAATTCATCCTGCCCGACAACGTCGAGATCAGCAACGAACCCGCCGACGAAGTGGACGTGACGCTCGAAGGCAGTCAGGGCCGGCTCTCCGAAGTCAACGCGCGCAACCTCGTCGCCCGCGCCGACATCACGCAGCTCCGCCCCGGCGAGCGCACCGCGCGGCTGACCGAGAAGAACGTCACGATGGACTTGCCCAACGGCGTCCGCATCATCAACATCGAGCCGCGCAGCGTGCTGCTCCGCCTTGAAACAATCGTCGAGCGCGAGCTGGACATCGAGGCGCGGTTCGAGGGCCAACCCCCCGAAGGCTTCGTGCTCGGGAGCGTGCAGATCATGCCCGCGCGCGTCCGCGTCCGCGGCCCCGAAAGCCACGTGCGCGCCGTGGATAAGGCGCACACCGAGACCATCTCGCTCGACGGCCTGCGCGAGACGTTCGTCACGCAGACCGCCGTGGACATCGCCGACCGCAAGGTCGCGCCGCTCGACGCGGTCGTCACCGTGCGCGTCGAGATCGCCGAAGAGCGCACCGAAAAACGCCTGACCGACGTATCGGTCGTCTCCGCCGTCGGCGGCCAGCCGCAGCCCGCGACCGCCGCCGTCACGCTGCGCGGCCCGCGCTCCGCCCTCGCCGCGCTGCGCCCGCAGGACATCCGCATCACGCTCGAACAGACGCCCGAAGGCGCGCTCCGCCCGCGCCTCTCCCTACCCCCGAACCTCGAAGGCCGCGTCGAACTCGTCTCGACCGCCCCCGCGGAGTTCAACGTCAACAGATGAAAGTTCATAGTGCGGAGTTCGAAGTTCAAGGCTTCAAGTTCAACGCCGGAGAGTTGTCCGTGACCTTGAACCGTGAGCCCCGATGATTCTCGACGATGAAAAAACTATTCGGCACTGACGGCATGCGCGGCGAAGCGGGGCGCTTCCCGCTCGACGCGGCGACGGTGCGCGCGGCGGGGCGCTCGCTCGCCAGGCACTTGACGGATAAGACCGGTCGCGCGCCGCGCATCGTCGCGGGGCGCGACACGCGCGAGTCCGGCGCTTGGATCGAACGGGCGTTCCTCGACGGCGCCCTCGAAGCGGGCGCCGCGTGCGAGTCGGCGGGCGTCATCACGACGCCGGGCGTGGCCTTCCTCGCGCGCACGCTGCCGGCGGACGCGGGCGTCGTCATCAGCGCCTCGCACAATCCGTATCAGGATAACGGCATCAAGATTTTCGCGCCGACGGGCCGCAAGCTCGACGAGGCGACCGAGCGGCTCATCGAGGCCGACATCTACGCCGAGACGGAGGGCGCGCGCGCCGTCTCGAACGAAGTCTTCGAGCCGAAGACGGAAGCTCCCGGCGAAGTCGAGACGAGAACCGAGGGTGTCTCCGCAGACGCGCAAG
>DASUNL010000098.1:0-2074 GCA_036277175.1 Pyrinomonadaceae bacterium
TCATGTTGGTGCGCATCTTGTCGGGGGCCATGCCGCCGGGGATGACGACGGCGTCGAAGTCTTCCGCGCGCGCGTCGGTCGTCGTCGCGTCGGCCTTCAACGAGAGCTTCATCTGCTTGCCCGTGTAGGTCTCGTTCATGCGCGAGCCGAGCACGGTCACCTCGGCCCCGGCCTCTTGCAGCGCGCTGTAAGGAATCTGAAACTCGCTGTCCTCGACGTGCTGCTCGATGAGGATGGCGACTCGCTTCGGCTGGTTCTTCTCTGTCATCGGCTTAACTCCTTGAAGTCGTCTACGCGAACGGGCGAGCGCCGCGAGCGCCCGCCCCGAACGTTTAATTTTGCGGACGTATCCGAGGTAAATCGGGCAAGCCGTATGCCAACGGCGAGGCAGGAAAATACGCGGGAAGAGCGGCGACGCGGGCGCAAAAACGCTCACAAAGCCGTACAGGCGGCGAGTGCGGTTGTTCGCTAAGTGTACTGACGAGACGGCCGACCGGGGGGCTGATTTTTACTGTCGCGGAGGCGCGGCGCGTTTCAGGAGGCCGGGCGCAGGAGGCCGCGGAAGATGCCTTGGACGGCGACGCGCGAGGCGTGCAGTCGTATCGGCTCGTGGCTGGAATTGGCGGGGAGCAGTTCGACGTCCGTCCCAGCGCGCTGGAGGCGTTTGAGCGTGGCGCGCTGGCCGTCGACGAGCGCGACGACTATCTCGCCGTTGCGCGCCTCGGTGCGGTTCTCGATGAGCGCGATGTCGCCGTCGCAGATGTGCTCGTCGATCATCGAGTCGCCGGTGACGCGCAAGGCGTAGACCTGCGCGGGGCGGCTGCGGCCGAGCATGAAGCGCGGGACGGTGATCGACTCGCTGTCCTCGACGGTGTCGAGCGGCTGCCCGGCGGCGACTCGGCCGAGGAGCGGGACTTCGCACGTCGCGTCGCCCGCGACCTCTTCGACGCGGACGTTGAGGCCGAAGCCTCCGTCGGCGCGTCGGCGCGACAGAAGACCCTGACGTTCGAGCGACTCGATGTGCTTGGCGATGGTCGCCTTCGAGGAGACGCGGAAGTGGCGCGCGATCTGCGCATAGGACGGCTCGTAGCCGTGGCGTTCGATGAAGCGCGTGATGTAGTCGAGGACTTCCCTCTGCTTCCGCGTGCGTGGCTGCATGACTGCTCTACTCCTTCGGGCGGGCGCGGGCAACAGTTAAGAGTCGATGATTGCTCTGTTGGCTCTTCGGCGCGTGCGTGATTTTAGTTTCGCGCGCGTCGCGGCGTCAAGAAGATTAGCCACGGAGACACAGAGACACAAAGTGATAAGACAAAAATAAAAGTTAAGAGGGAGAGTTGCATGGCTCAACTCTCCCTCTTAACTTACTCGCCTTTTCTTTTTCTTCCTCTCCGTGTCTCTGTGTCTCCGTGGCTAAATCCTTATTTGACGGAGTAACGACTGAGGGCGAGCGAAAGGGCGCGGACGGGCGAGGGCGCGCGCAGGTTCTCGCTGATGACTTCTTTCGCCGTCTTCGCGTAGTAGGCGCGGTTGAGGTCGTTGTCGGGCGTGATGGCGACGCCCTTGAGCGCGATGCCCGCGAATAGCCCCTTGCTGCGCGAGTAGGAGAGGATGCCCGCGTCGAGCGTGAGGTTGGTCGAGGCGCTGGCCTCGCGCCCGACCGGCCCGGCCGCGACGCCGGTCTCGCCGCCGATCTCGAACTTGTCTTCGAGCAGCCCCTTCAAACCCTCCTCGTTCATAATCAGCAGCACGAAGTCGGTCGAGGCGGCCCCGATCTGCGCGCCGAAGCTGCCGCCCGCGAGGTTGAAGAAGGCGGGCGCGCCCCACCCCTCGCGCGTGCGGCGCGTGACGGTGCAATCCCCTTTGCGCCCGCCGATGATGAAGGCGGCCTTCACCACGCCGGGGCAGACGACGACCGCCTCTGCCCCGCCGATCAACTCGCGCGGGATGGCCCGGTCGGGCACGCGCATGATTTCGTTAAAGACCTTGGCCGACTTGTTAGCGTGGCGCGCGGCGTCGGCCGAGCGCGCGGGCGTGGCCCGACGCTTCCTCTGCTGCTGCGCCCCGGCCGGAATGT
>DASUNL010000099.1:0-8189 GCA_036277175.1 Pyrinomonadaceae bacterium
GGTCAAGGCGTTCATCACCTCGCCCGAATACCTCGAACGCTTCGCCTCGCGTTAACGACTTGAGCGAAGATTACACACGAATGACGCCGAACGCGCGCCGGTCGGGACTCACGTCCGCAGGCGCGCGTTTCGCTTTTTAAATCGGACTCGTCGGCGCGCGAACTTTCGGCCGGCGGGGGGCGTGACAAACGCCCCCTCTTTCCGGCCGCGCGGGGGCGGTTCGGAGGCTTGACGACCGCCTATTTATTAGGTACAAAGTTCAGTCCGCAACCCGCAAACGATGCGTGCCCGCCGGACAAAGCGGAACGCCGACCCAAGCTAGCCAAGAAAGGATTCCCCGGTGTCAATTTCTCGCCCACCCGAGCGGCGCAATACGTCCGCGCGTCGTCAACTCCTGTCCGTCATTATCGTTGCCCTCATCGTCGTGCAACCCGTCCTGTTCGACGCGCCACGAGTCGCCGCACAGGTCACGCCGACGCTGGGCACGCCCTACACGCAGAACTTCGACACCCTCCCCGCTTCCGGCAGCGCGACGTGGACGAACAACTCGACCATCCCCGGCTGGTTCCACGCGCGCACCGGCACGGGCACGACCATCGTCGCCAACAACGGGAGCAGCAACGCGGGAAACCTCTATTCTTACGGCACGGGCACGGCCACCGACCGCGCGCTCGGCTCGGTCGGCTCGGGCAACGCCGCCATCGGAAACCTCTTCTGGGGCGTCCGTCTACAGAACACCACCGGCGCGACCATCACGCAACTCGACATCTCCTACACCGGCGAGCAGTGGCGCAACAGCGCGGCCGCCGCGCAGACCGTCGCGTTCTCTTACCTCGTCGGCTCGCCGACCGTCACAGGCAGTCTCGCCGAGTTTCAGTCGGCGGGCGTCGCCGTCCCGCAACTCGACTTTACGAGTCCCATCACGGGCGGCGCGGCGGCCGCGCTCGACGGCAACCTCGCCGCCAACCGCGTCACGCTCACCCACTCGATTACGGGCCTCAACATTCCGAACGGGACGGAAGTCATGCTCCGCTGGTCTGACCCCGACCACACGGGCGCTGACCACGGCCTCTCCATCGATGACTTCTCCGTCACGGCGCAGGGCACCGTGTCGCCGACGACGACGCTCAGCATCAACGACGTGACGCAGGCCGAAGGGAGCGGCGGCGGCACGACCTCCTTCACCTTCACCGTCTCGCTCTCGGCCCCGGCCGGGCCGGGCGGCGTCACCTTCGACATCGCCACGGCCGACGGCACGGCGCAGGACGACAACCCCGCGACCGAAGACAACGACTACGTGGCGAAGAGCCTGACGGGCCAGACCATCCCGGCGGGGAGTAGCACCTACGCCTTCACCGTCGATGTTAACGCCGACACGACGGGCGAGCCTAACGAAACCTTCTTCGTCAACGTCACGAACGTCACCGGCGCGACCGTTAACGACGGGCAGGGACAGGGCACGATTAACAACGACGACGTGCTCATCACGCCCATCTACACGATTCAGGGGAGCGGCACGGCGTCGCCCTTCGCGACTCAAAACGTCACCACGACCGGCATCGTCACCGCGCGCCGCAGCCTCGGCGCTTCAAACAACGGCTTCTACATCCAAGACCCGACCGGCGACGGAAACCTCAACACCTCCGACGCGATTTTGGTCTTCACCGGCAGCACCGTCCCGACCGTCGGCGTCGGCGACTCCGTGCAGGTGACGGGCACGGTCACGGAGTTCGAGTCTTCGACTACAGACGAGCCTGACGGCGTCTCGCCGCCCGACCCGAAGACGGCGACCGAGATAACCAGCCCGACGACCGTCGTGCTATCCACCGGCAACACGTTGCCGGCCGCGCTCGACGTGACCTCGCTCAACATCCTCGACCCGACGGCGACGAGCCGCGGCGCGCAGCTTGAGAAGTACGAGTACATGCGCCTGAGCGCGGCCTCGCTCGTCGTCTCGCAGCCGACCAACAGCTTCGGCGAGTTCTGGGGCGTCGAGCCGCCGCGCCCGCGCCCGTTCCGCGAGGCGGGCATCGAGCGCGGCGACCCCATCCCGGCCGCCGACCAAGGGACGTTCGCCGGTTCGCCCCCGCCGAGCGTGCCCGTCTGGGACGGCAACTTCGAGCGCATCATGGTCGACACGGGCGCGGCCCTCGTCGCCACCGGCTCGACGCGCCGCACGCAGGTTCACGTGACGACGGGGACGACCGTCACCGGCATCGTCGGCCCGCTCGACTATGCGTTTGACCAGTACCGCATCGTGCTCGACTTCAACGTGACGCCCGGAACGACGGGCGGCGTGACGGCGGCCGTGCCCGTGCCCGTCAGGACGAGTCAGGAGTTCACCGTCGCGCACACCAACCTTGAGAACTTCAGCTCGTCGAACGCGACGAAGATGAACAAGGCTTCGCTCGCCATCCGCAACGTGCTGCGCACGCCCGACATCCTCGGCCTCATCGAGGTCGACACCACCGCCTCGGCGACGGCGCTGGCGAACAAGGTCAACGCCGACGCGGCCGACCCGTCGAACGTCAACTACGTCGCCCACTTCGGCGAGACGAGCGCGACGCAGGACATCGGCTACCTCATCAACACGGCGCGCGTCACGGTCGTCGGCACGCCGACGCAGCACAACCCGTCGGCCACCTTCACCTACTGCGGCGTCACAGACACCTTGCACGACCGCCCGTCTTTCATCCTTGAGGCCACCGTGCCGCAAGTAGGCGGCGGGACGATTCCCGTCACCGTCATTCTCAACCACACCAAGTCGCTCATCGCCGTTGACAGCCCGCGCAGTTTCGGCAGTTGCGGGACGGGCACGGAGGGCGCGCGCAACCGCGAGAAGCGGAGATTGCAGGCCGAGGACATCGCCGACCTCATCGAGACGAGGGACAACGCGGGCGAGAACCTCGTCGTCTTGGGCGACCTCAACGCCTTCGAGGTCAACGACGGTCTGACCGACGTGGTCAACACGATGCGCGGCGTCCCGCCGCCGGAGTCCGAAGTCGTCGAGCCGAGCGTCGACACTTGGACGCACGTGCTGACGAACCTCATCACGAAGCTGACGCCCGACCAGCGCTACTCGTTCACCTTCGAGGGCAACGCGCAGGTGCTCGACCACGTCCTCGTTAACGCGCAGATGCTCGGGCGCAACAACCGCTTCGCCTACGCGCGCTTTAACGCCGACTTCTCCGACTCGTTCGCCTCCGACTCGACGCGGCCCGAAGCCGTCTCCGACCACGACGCGCCCGTCGCCTACTTCACGACCGGCGCGCCGCAGCCCTCCGGCTCGTTCATCATCAGCGAGTACCGCCTGCGCGGCCCCGGCGGCGGCGACGTGGTCTCGCCCGACGGCGACTTCTTCACCTTCGGGCCGGGCGGCGACGGCGGGTTCAACCCCGCGCCTCCGGGCGGCATCGAGCCGATGCCTGAGGCCACGCCCTCGACCTTGCCCGAGGACAACGACGAGTTCATCGAGTTCTACAACAACACCGACTCGGCGATTACGGTCTCGACCGTCGACGGCTCGGCCGGCTGGTCGCTCGTCGCCTCCGACGGCGTCGTGCGCTTCACCATCCCGAACGGCACGATCATCCCGGCGCGCGGACACTACCTCGCGACCAACACGCTCGGCTACACCTTGACGAATTATCCGGGCGGCAACAACGGGACGAACGAACGTGTCTCGGACGGCGACGTCACCTACGCCACCGACATCACCGACGGCTCGGGACTCGCCATCTTCAACACGGCCGAGCCGGCGAACTTCAACGAGGCAACGCGCCTCGACGCCGTCGGCTACAGCAGTAACCCCTCGCTCTACCGGGAGGGCGCGGGCTTTAACTCCGACACGCCGGGAGCGGAAATCGGCGGCAGCGTCGAGTACAGCTTCCTCCGCAGCCTCGTCTCGGGGACGCCGAAGGACACCAACGACAACAACGCGGACTTCATGGGCGTCGAGACTTCGGCGACGGCCCTGACCATCGGCCAGAACTTGGGCGCGCCCGGCCCCGAGAACCTTTCGAGTCCGATTCGGCGGCTCAACATCTTCGTCGACCGGCTCGACGGGTTGGTCAGCCAGAACAACCCGCCGAACCGCGTCCGCAACCTGACGCCCGTGCCGAACGGCGCGAACGGCACGCTCTCGATTCGCCGCCGCGTCGTCAACCACACGGGCGGGCCGGTGACGCGCCTCCGCTTCCGCATCATCGAGATTACGACGTTCACGAACCCGCCCGTCCCCGGTCAGGCCGACGTTCGGGCGCTCACGTCGTCGGACATCACGGTGACGAAGACGAGCGGCGAGGTCGTCCCCGTGCAGGGGACGGTCATCGAGGAGCCGCCCTTGCAGCCGTCGGGCGGCGGCTGGAACACCTCTTGGTCGCCGACGGGGACGATCAATCTTGAGTCGCCGATGCCGGCCGGCGGGTCGTTCTACGTCCACTTCCTCTTGGGGGTTCAGACGGGCGGCAGTTTCCGCATCTTCATCAACGTCGAGGCGCTGCCCTGAAGGCCGCGGGCGGCGGCCGCGGAAGGGCCGCGGAGGTGCCGTTTGATTCGGCCTTCTGACCCTTGCGCCGCCGCCCGATTTGTAGTATTTAACTTCGCGTTTACGCCGTCGTAAGACTCGCGAAAACGTCTTCCCTTATGGTGAGGGGTTGAAGTTCACTCAAAGCCATCTTTCACTCAGCTTAGGTACAAACAGAGAGGACGCGCGCAAGGGGTTACGTCACCCCTCTGCGCCCAACCCCGAACCCGGTGTTCAGACAAGCCACAACGCCAGAAGTTTCGCGCGGGTCGCGGCGCGGCGCGTGTGCGGGGCCGTCCCCGCAGCGCCCGCGCGCACGCGCCACACGACGCGCGCCGGCCGCCCTCGTCAGTCAAGGCGTCGTCCCCTTACGCCACTCAGCCAGAATCTGAAATAAGGAGTTCCTTCATGTTTAAGTTCTTCCGCTTTATGTCGCTCGCGCTGCTCGTCGGCCTGAGCCTCTCCGGCGCGCACACGGCGCTGGCGCAGTCGACGACCGACGGCGCAATCGGCGGCCTCATCAAAGACCAGACCGGCGCGGTCGTCCAGAACGCCTCGGTCACGGCGCGCAACGAGGAGACCAACCGCGAGAGCACTGTCACCTCCGACGACGAGGGCCGCTTCCGCATCGTCTCGCTCGCGCCCGGCAACTACACCGTCTCGGTGACGGCGACGGGCTTCAACGCCTTCTCGCAGCAGCAGGTCGTCGTCGAGGTCGGCCGCGTCACCAACCTCGAAATCCCGCTCGGCGTGACGGGCAGCACCGAGACCATCGAGGTCACGAGCGAAGCGCCCGTCATCAACACCTCGCAGCAGGACTTTTCGACCAACATCAACCAGACCTCGATTAACGAGTTGCCGATTAACGGCCGCCGCTGGTCGAACTTCGCCATCCTGACCCCCGGCTCAAGCCCGGACGGCAACTTCGGCCTCATCTCTTTCCGCGGCATCTCGGGCCTTTTGAACAACTCGACGATTGACGGCGGCGACAACAACCAAGCCTTCTTCTCCGAGGAGCGCGGCCGCACGCGCATCAGCTACTCCATCTCGCAGTCGGCCATCCGCGAGTTTCAGGTCAACACCTCGAACTACTCGGCCGAGTACGGGCGCGCGGCCGGAGCCGTCATCAACGCCGTCACGAAGTCGGGCACGAACGAGTTCCACGGCGACATCTTCTACTACCAGCGCAACAACAAGTGGGGCGCGCGCAACCCGCGCTCGACGCGCACCTTCTTCGAGGGCGGCGTGACCCGCATCGAGGGCTACAAGCCCGAGGACGTGCGCCACCAGTTCGGCGGCGCGGTCGGCGGCCCCATCGTCAAGAATAAGCTCTTCTTCTTCTTCAGCTACGACCAGCAGAAGCGCGACTTCCCCGGCCTCGCCATCTTCGAGTCGGCCAGCTACCTCAACACCGTCAACCGCTCGGCGCTCACGTCGCGCGGGCTGACGAACGCGCAGATTGACAACGCGCTCGGCTTCCTCGTCAGCGTCACCGGCGAAGTGCCGCGCACCGGCGACCAGAAGCTCTTCCTGCCGAAGATCGACTGGCAGATAAACGACAACCACTCGTTCAGCGCGACCTACAACCGCCTCCGCTGGGACTCGCCCGCCGGCGTCCAGACGCAGGCCACCAACACGCGCGGCCGCTCCAGCTTCGGCGACGACTTCGTCGACATCGACTGGCTGACGCTCAAGCTCCAGTCGGCCTTCACGCCGACCGTCCTTAACGAGTTCCGCTTCCAGTACGGACGCGACAACGAGTACCAGAACAGCCAAGCGCCGCTGCCGGGCGAGCCTCTGACGGCCGACGGCGGGACGCGCCCGCCGCGCATCCGCCTGACCAACGGCATCGAGTTCGGCAAGCCCGAATTTCTTGAGCGCCGCGCCTTCCCCGATGAGACGCGCTGGCAGTTCGCCGACAACATGACGGTTTCGCGCGGCAGCCACACCATCAAGTTCGGGTTCGACATCAACCGCGTCCACGACGTGATTGACAACCTGCGCTTCGAGGCCGGCGAGTACCAGTACAACAACATCAACGACTTCATCATCGACTACACCAACGCCATCACGCCGGGCGGCCTGCCGGGGACGGTCAACTGCACGGCCAACCCGACGCGCTTCCGCGGCCGCTGCTACACGAGCAACTTCCTGCAAGGCTTCGGGCCCACGGCGTCGGAGTTCTCGACCAACGACTTCAACTTCTACATTCAGGACGACTGGCGCTACAGCCCGCGCCTGACCCTGAACTTCGGCCTCCGCTACGAGGTTCAGCAGATGCCCGACCCGGTCATCCCGAACTCGCTCTTGCCGCAGACGTCGGTGCTCCCGACCGACAAGAACAACTTCGGCCCGCGCGTCGGCTTCGCCTACGACATCACGGGCGACGGCAAAACGAGCGTTCGCGGCGGCTACGGCATCTACTTCGGCCGCGTCCCGAACGCCGCCATCTCGAACGCTTTGACGAACACGGGCGTCGCGGGCGCGCAGAATCAGGTCAGCGTCGCGGCGACCGCCTCGAACGCGCCCATCTTCCCGAACCTCGTCCCGTCGGCCGCAGCGGGCGTTCCGTCGGTGCAGTTCTTCGCCTCCGACTTCGAGAGTCCTGAGATTCATCAGGCCGACCTCGTCTTCGAGCGCGAGTTGGTGAAGAACACGGTCGTCTCGGCCTCGCTCCTCTACAGTCAGGGGCGCAAGCTCCCGATCTTCATCGACCGCAACATCTGCCCGCCGGGCAGCCGCCGCAACACGGCCGTCGCCGGCGTCAACTGCGCGTCGGCCGCGCCCGAGACCGTCACCCTCCCCGTCTTCGACGGCCCGTTCGCCGGTCAGACGGTGACGATTCCGTTCTTCGCCGCGCCGCGCCCTGACCCGAACTTCGCGGCGCTGACCGAAATCACCAGCGTCGTCCGCTCGCAGTACTGGGGCCTCGTCCTTCAGGCCAACCGCCGCTTCACCAACGGCCTCCAGTTCCAGACGAGCTACACCTTGGCGCGCGCAGAGGATCAGGGACAGACCTCGGCCGCCTTCCCGCAGACCAACACGCCGTTCAACCCGTTCGCGTTCGCGAGCGAGGCCGGAACGTCGGCCTTCGACGTCCGCCACAAGTTCGTGGCGAGCGCCGTCTGGACGCCCGACTTCTTCGGCGATCAGGGCGACAGCAAGGTCGGCCGCGCCATCTTCAACGGCTTCACCATCTCGCCCATCTTCCAGTACTTCTCGGGACGCCCGCTCAACGGCGTCGTCTCGGGCGGCTTCCCGAACCCGGCCGGGTTCGCCAACGCCGGCGGCGGCATCAGCGGCTCGGGCGGCAACAACCGCTTCCCGCTGCTCCCGCGCAACTCGTTCCGCGAGCCTTCGCTCTGGAACATGGACTTGAGGGTTTCGCGCCGCTTCAACTTCACCGAGTCGACCAACATCGAGTTCCTCGTCGAAGGCTTCAACATCTTCAACCGGACTCAGGGGACGTTCTTCAACAACACGTTCTACTCGGTGCGCAACAACCGTCTTGAGCACAACCCGGCGTTCCTCGACCTGACCGAGGCCGGCGGCACGCTCTTCCGCGAGCGGCAGGTTCAACTCGCCGTCCGCTTCCAGTTCTAAACCTCCGAACCGTCCGCGAGGACGACTGACACGCGGCGCGGGGCGCGCGCAAAATTAAGTA